>SBBH01000002.1 GCA_005239795.1 Planctomycetales bacterium | reverse complement strand
GTAGGCTGGAAGGTTTCTCCTATTATGGAACCAGCCGGTATAGAATCACGCCACTTTGGCATGAGCAGGGATCTGTGCACAAACTGGGGAAACTCGCGTGCGAACCTCCTTGTCGCTTTTCGGCGGGAGGTGTACGATCCTTTTCCACATCGGACTCTCATAAGGGGCCGTGCGGAAATAGCTTCTGTGTTTAATAGAAGGGCTTACGGAACGTGAACAGATATCTCGGGGATTTTTCACGAAATATTTTTTCATCTAACTCCTTTCCGCACGGCTCCTTATATAGGATTCGCGCGAAAAGAGGGGAACGAAAAGACAACAGAGTCAAAACGGCCCATTGCAATAGAATCAATAAGTTATTTTCGCGCGAATCCTAACGGGACGAAAAAGGGGGGCGGCGATGAAATCGACGAGTTTCCCGAACTGCCGGAAGATCACGATCGAACACGAGAATGGCGTCGAAGTTTTCGAGACGAGCGGCTCGGCCCGAATCGACGCCTACGACAACGGCGTTCTCGAGATCCGGACTTTTAGCGCCCAGGCTCAAAAAAATAAGGGGCCGGGGCCCAAACGTCCCGCGGGGCAGTCCGCATAGGGGCGGTCCAGGCCGCCCGCGAAAGGCAGGCCGAATGACCCAGATCCAAGCTGCTCGCCGCGGCGTTGTGACTTGCCAGATGCGGCGTGTCGCCGCGCGGGAGCGCGCGACCCCTGAGTTCATCCGCGACGAGGTGGCCCGCGGGCGCCTCGTGATCCCCGCCAACATTCGACACCTTGCCGGCAGCGCCGGTCAGGCTCCCGCGGCGTCCGAAAAGCCCGAAAAGAGAAAAGCGGGGGAGACCGGGGGATCAGTCGGCCATCCGGGGGCCAAGCCCGAAGCAGCGTATTGGGTCAACCAGACGGTCGCCCAACGCGAGCGCGCGATGGGCGCCTCGGACGCCCTTGGCGGCGAGCGCGCGCCCTCCCGGCTCGACCCCATGGGGATCGGGCGCATGGTCACGACGAAGATCAACGCCAACATCGGCGCCTCGCCCGTCGCGAGCTCCACCGAGGCGGAGGTCGAGAAGCTCCGGTGGGCCCAGAAGTTCGGGGCCGACACCTTGATGGACCTTTCTACGGGGGGGGATCTGGCGGCCTGCCGCCAGGCCTTGATCGACCACAGCACGATCCCAATCGGCACCGTCCCGATCTACAGCATGATCATCGGACGTTCGATCGAGGACCTGACCCCTGACGACATCCTGAGGGAAATCGAGCGCCAAGCCCAACAGGGAGTCGACTACTTTACGATCCACGCCGGGGTCCTGCGGGAGCATCTGCCGCTTCTTTCGAAGCGGATCACAGGGATCGTCTCGCGGGGGGGATCGCTCCTGGCCAAATGGATGCTCGTCCACCGCCGCCAGAACCCGATGTATGAGATGTTTGACGAAATCAGCGCGATCCTGCGCGAATATGACGTGACCTATTCCCTGGGGGATGGCCTTCGTCCCGGCTGCCTGGCTGACGCCTCCGATGCCGCACAGCTGGCGGAGCTGAGGACGCTCGGGGAGCTTGTGCAGCGCGCGCGGGAATCGGGCGTTCAGGCCATGGTGGAGGGGCCGGGGCATGTCCCCCTCAACCAGATCGCGTTCAACATGAAGCTCGAGCAGAGCATCTGCGACGACGCGCCGTTCTATGTCCTGGGCCCTTTGGTCACCGACGCCTTTCCCGGCTATGACCACATCACGAGCGCCATCGGCGCGGCGGAGGCCGCCCGCCACGGGGCGGCGATGCTCTGCTACGTCACCCCGAAGGAGCATGTGGGACTGCCCCGGTCCGAGGATGTCAAGGCCGGGTGCATCGCTTACAAGATCGCGGCCCATGCCGGAGACGTGGCGCGCGGGATCGCACGTGCCCGGGATTGGGACGACGACCTCTCTCGCGCACGCGCGGCCTTGAACTGGCCCAAACAGTTCGAGCTCGCCTTCGACGGCGAGACGGCGCGCGCTCTCCATGACGAGGATCTCGCGGTCGATACCGAGTTCTGCGCGATGTGCGGACACGATTGGTGCAGCATGCGGATCTCGAAGGAAATCAGTGAGTTCGCCAGCGGCAAGGATCCGGCTTATCAGCCGGACCGGATCGGTGCCGCCAGCCCTGGCGTCGGCGGGGAGGGGCGAAAGCTCCTAACGCGTCGGGGAACCTTGCGGCAGGACGCCCGGACGACTCTTCCCGTCGTCGAGGGAAAACATGCCTGCCACAGCGAACATGTGCCAGATGCCTCCTCCGCCCGGGAGATCCAAAAGACGATGTCCAGCGGCGCGTAAGGAGCCCATGCGTGAAGATTTTTGAGTCCGGCGTTGGACTGTCGTCGTTCGCGGTCGGTCCGGAGCATCCCACGATGGGGGGGACGGAGCATTTCGCCCGCGACAGGCATTTCGACCTGGAGCACCTCAAGCTGGATCTCTCGTTCGACGAAAACCGAGGGCTTGTCCGGGGCACCTCCACCCTGACTCTGTCCCCCTTGCATGACGGCACGACAGAGCTTGTCCTCGACGCCGTGGATCTCGACATCCATTCGGTGCGCGCCGGAGGAAAGTCCCTTCGATTCGACGCCGCCGATGGCGAGATCTGGATCGACCTGGGGCGCGCCTATGCCGCAGGCCAGTCCCTCACCGTCGCGGTCGCCTACCAGGGGACTCCCGCCAAGGGGCTCTACTTCATCAAGCCGGACCGTGCGCATCCCCGGAAGCCCCGCCAGATCTGGTCGCAGGGGGAGATGGAGGACAACCGGCATTGGTTCCCTGGCCACGACGCCCCGAACGACAAGTGCACCTCGGAAGTGATCCTGACCGTTCCGGACAAGTACCAGGCGATCTCGAACGGCCGCCTGGTGGGTGTGCGCAAGGACCGCAGGAAGCGCCTCGCCGTCTTCCACTGGCGCCAGGACATTCCACATGTGACCTATCTCGTCTCGATCGCCATCGGCCAGTTCGACGTCGTGGAGGAGAGATTTGGGAAGATCCCCGTCGCCTACTACGTCCCCAAAGGGCGCCGTCGGGACATCCGGTCCACCTTCGGTCGCACGCGCGACATCATGCGGTTTTTTTCGGAAGTCACCGGTGTCCTCTACCCCTATGACAAGTATGCCCAGGTCGTGGTGTCCGATTTCACCTTCGGCGGGATGGAGAACACCTCGATGACGATCCTCACCGACCGCTGCCTCGTCCCCGAGCGGCTTCTGGCCGACACCGACAGCGATAGCCTCATCGCCCACGAGCTGGCGCATCAGTGGTGGGGGGATCTGGTGACCACGAAATCCTGGACGCACCTGTGGCTCAACGAGGGGTTCGCGTCGTACTTCGCCCCCTTGTATTTCGAGCGCGCGCGGGGAACCGACGAGTTTCATTTCCGAATGAAAGACTCATCCGAGGCATACTTCTCCGAGGCTCGGATCTATCAGAGATCCATCGTCACACATCGTTGGCATGTGTCCGAGGACATGTTCGACAGCCACACCTATCAAAAGGGGGCTTGGGTCCTGCACATGTTGCGGGGATGCCTGGGGGACGACCTCTTCTGGAAGGGGATCCGCCGCTACATCGCCAAGCACGCGCGCCAAATCGTCGAGACGGCCGACCTCAAGATCGCTTTCGAGGAGGCCACTGGGCGAAATCTCGACGCCTTCTTCGAGCAGTGGCTCCACCGCGGGGGACACCCTGAATACGAGGTGTCGACCGAGTGGGACGAGACGGCGTCGGTTCTGAAACTTTCCGTCAAGCAGATCCAGAAGACCGATGAAACGACGCCGCTTTTCCGGATGCCTGTCGAAATCGTCGTCTCCGTCGGCTCCGTTGACAAGACGTTTCGCGTGACGATCGAGAAGGCCCATGAGGTTTTTGCCTTTCCACTTCCCGCGCGTCCCCGGGCCGTCTATTTCGACCCGCGCGGGTGGGTGTTGAAGACTGTGAAGTTTTTCCGCGGCGTCCAAACGCTTCTCCATGAGCTTCAACATGGTCCGACGGCGCTGGCGCGCTCGGAAGCAGCCGAGCTCCTGGGGAAGGAGCCCCGCTCCGAGAAGATCTTGGCGGCGCTCGAGGCTGCCTTGGAATGGGATCCGTTTTATGGCGTCCGCCAGGCGGCGGCCGAGTCCTTGGGCGCCTTGGGGGGGAG
>SBBH01000193.1 GCA_005239795.1 Planctomycetales bacterium | reverse complement strand
ATGCCTGTTATCGCTGAGCCGCTTTTACGAACTATTTTTGGAGGCATTTCCCCTGTGAAATGTTGGAAAAGTCACCACTGAACTGGGGATACTCGAGGGAGGCTACATCCCGAGTTCGAGGCGTTTGGCCAGACTCTCGTCGAGGCCCGCGGCCCGAACCTGAGCCTGCGTGGCGGAGATATCGTAAGGAAGTCTGATGATCGTCGCGGACCAAGTCACGGGATCGAAGATCGCGAAGGAGGTCAAGGAGCACCGGTCGCGGGGTTGTCCGACGCTTCCAGGGTTGATGAGATAGCGCGCGCCGCGGTCCAGAGCCACCGTCCGGGTTTCGTGAAAGCGGATCTCGGTGAGATGCGTCCCGACGATCATCGGCAGGTGGCAGTGTCCGAAGAAGCAGACGAGCGTCCCAGGATGGCGCTCCTCCATGGCCTGCAAGTTGGCGTAAGCGGCGTCGGAAGAAAGGATGTATTCATCGCGGTCGCGAACCGAACCGTGGACCAGGAGGAACGTCTCGTTCCAGGAGCGTTCGTCAGGGAGCTCCCGCAGGCGTGTCGTTTCGGCCTCGGAAAGCGCCTTCTGGGTCCAGCGGACCGCCTGGATGGTGCTCTCGCGGACCTCGTCGATCGGTTCGCCCGCGACGTATCGATCGTGGTTTCCGCGGATGCAGACGGCTTGGCGTTCGGTCAACCACCCCAGGCACACTTGCGGATCGGCGTTGTAGCCGACGAGATCTCCCAAGCAGAGGAGCGTTTTGATTCCCCGCCGGTCGATTTCAGCCAGGCAGACCTTCAGCGCGGCGCTGTTCGAGTGAATGTCAGAGAGGATCGCGAACGGCTCGAGAACCTCAGCAGATTCGCTCATGGGGTTTCTTTCCAGCGCGCGCGGATCGTATCACGCCCCAGCGGGCGGATACAAAACCAATCGTCCGGCGCGAGCCGCGCCTTGATGTGATAGCGCGTGCCGCCGCGCAGATGCTGCGACAGGATTCGTCCCCGTTGACGCAGGGCTGAAAGGAGCGCCCCGTCGCCGGCCCAGCAGGTGAGGTGCAGAGTGCGGCGGCGTTCCTCGACCGCCTTCTCGATCTCGGCGAAAAGCTCTGGAACGCCGTCGCCCGTCAGGGCGCTCACAGGCACGACGGCGCGGGCACGGCGCTCGAGCCACGCCAGGGATCCATCCGCGATCCCCTTGTCCATCTTGTTGGCGACGATGATGGTATGGGAAGGGGCGCGGCCGAGCGACTGCAAGACCTCTTCAGAAGCGGCGAGCTGTTCAGCCGGTTGAGGGCTCAGGGCGCTGGCATCGATCACGTGAAGGAGGAGATCGGCCGACTGGGCCTCTGAGAGCGTGGCTCGGAAAGAGGAGATCAGATGGTGAGGAAGTTTTCGGATGAAGCCGATGGTGTCGCTCACGAGAACCGTTCCGCCATGCGGAAGCGCCAGGCGGCAGGTGCGAGTCGCCAATGTCTCGAACAGGCGGTCATTGGCGACAACACCGGCCCCCGTGAGGCGGTTCATCAGGGTGGATTTTCCGGCATTCGTGTATCCCACCAGGGCGGTCGAAAACTCCCTGGCGCGCGAGGCCACCTCGCGGTCGCGCCGCGCCACGATCGCCCCGGTGCGCTTTCGCAGGGCCTGGATCTTCCGGTCGATCAGGCGCCGGTCGATCTCGATCTGCTTTTCGCCGGGACCGCGCATCCCGATCCCTCCCTTGATTTTCTCCAGGTGCGTCCACATCCCTTTCAAGCGAGGCAGGAGGTATTCGAGCTGGGCCAACTCCACCTGGTCGTGCGCCTCGCGGGTGCGCGCCCGCTGGGCAAAGATCGCCAGGATCAGTTCTGAGCGGTCGATCGTGCGTGTGTTCGTCGCGGCCTCGATCTGACGGACCTGGGCAGGCGTGAGGTCATCGTCGGCCAAGATCAGGTCCGCCGAAAGGCGCCTGGCCATATCGGCGAGATCTTTGACCTTTCCGGTTCCCAGGTAGGTCTGCGGGTGGGGGGCGCTCGCGCGCTGGAGACAACTTCCCACGGGCACCCCTCCGGCCGCCGCGGCAAGATCGCGGAGTTCTTTGAGGGATTCCTCATCGACTTCCCGGGCCTGCCCGGCGGCGGCGGGTCCCCGCAGAATCCCGATGAGGATGATCCGCTCCTTGGCTCGGACCGTTGTCGCTTCTCTCACGCTAAGGGCTTGAGGAAAAAAGTCCCCGGAGGGGACTGGCGCCACAGTCGGCGCACGGCGGCGTTGCCGCCGTTTTTTCCTCAAGCCCTAAGGTATTTTACACCAGATCTCGGGTAAGACACAGAAACGGCGCGCAGAAACCCCCATCTGTGCAATCCGCGAAATCTGCGGAGGATTGAAATGAATCCGCAGATTACATAGATGACGCGGATAAGAGGAAAGGGAATCCCCGGAAACCGGTCGACTGCCATTCTGGCACCTGGCCCGCAGATGATCTTTCATTGACGAGAAAAGATAAAACACAACCCTTTATTTATTAAATGCTTGTGGATACAATCCTTTCGATACCCATGGCATTATGTTTGCGTAAGTTAGGGGAGTATCGTTCTTTAGGGCGGTCTGGAAGAGGCTCGTTTTAGGGAAAAGGAGGGGGTAACGATGAAGATTCGGCCGTTGAATGATCGAATTTTGGTGGAGCGGCTCGAGGGTGAAACCCGGACATCCGGAGGGATTGTCCTTCCCGATACCGCCAAGGAGAAACCTAAGCAGGGACGTGTGGCGGCGGTGGGAACGGGAAAGATCTTGGACGATGGCAAGCGGATCCCTCTTGAGATCAAGGCAGGGGATGTGGTCCTGTTTGGTTCCTATGCCGGGACTGAGGTCAAGATCGAAGGGAAGGAGTACCTGATCCTTCGCGAGGAGGATGTGCTCGGGATCATCGAGGAAGGCGCCAAGAAGGCGAAGGGTGCCAACGCTTAGGGAGTTGCTAGTCCCTAGTTCCTAGCCGCTAGTCGCTAGGACAAGAAAAAGGAGGATGGAATGGCAGCGAAGCGAATCACGTTCAGCGAGGACGCCCGCCGGTCGATCCGGGACGGCGTCGCGAAACTGGCCCGCGCGGTGAAGGTCACCCTGGGCCCCAAGGGACGCAACGTCGTCATCGACAAGAAGTGGGGCGCCCCCACGGTGACCAAGGACGGCGTGACGGTCGCCAAGGAAATCGAACTCGAGGACAAGTACGAAAACATGGGGGCCCAGATGGTCCGGGAAGTGGCCTCCAAGACATCCGACGACGCCGGCGACGGCACCACGACCGCCACAGTCTTGGCCGAGGCGATCTTCCATGAAGGGTTGAAAAACGTCACCGCCGGTGCGAATCCCCTGGCCTTGAAGCGCGGCGTCGAAAAGGCGGTCGCGATGATCGTCGAGCAACTCCAGAAGATGAGCAAGAAGGTCAAGGGGAAGGAGGAGATCGCCCAGGTCGGGGCCATCGCCTCCAATAACGACACGGAGATCGGGAACACCATCGCCGAAGCGATGGAAAAGGTCGGCAAGGACGGCGTGATCACGGTGGAGGAGGGAAAATCCCTCGAGACCACCGTCGAGTATGTCGAGGGGATGCAGTTCGACCGCGGCTACCAGTCGCCGTACTTCGTCACCAAGCCCGACACAATGGAGTGCGTCCTGGAGGAGCCCTACATCTTGATCCACGAGAAGAAGATCTCGTCGGTCAAGGACCTGGTTCCCCTGCTCGAGAAGGTCGCCCAGTCCGGCCGGCCTCTTCTTCTGGTCACCGAAGAGATCGAGGGGGAGGCGTTGGCGACGCTGGTCGTCAACAAACTGCGCGGCACCCTGCGCGTGGCCGCCGTCAAGGCCCCCGGCTACGGCGATCGGCGCAAGTCGATGCTTGAGGACATCGCGATCTTGACGGGCGGTAAGGCGATCTTCGAGGATCTCGGGATCGAGCTTGAGAACGTGAAGATCGACGACCTGGGGCGCGCCAAGAAAGTGGTGATCGACAAGGAGAACACCACGATCATCGAGGGCGCCGGCTCTACTCAGGCGATTCAGGGACGCATCAGTCAGATCCGCAAGGAGATCGAGGACACGACCTCCGACTATGACCGGGAGAAACTGCAAGAGAGGCTCGCCAAGCTCGCCGGCGGCGTCGCCCAGATCCACGTCGGGGCTGCGACCGAGGTTGAAATGAAGGAAAAGAAGGCCCGCGTCGAGGACGCCCTGCATGCGACCCGCGCGGCCGTCGAAGAAGGGATCCTGCCCGGCGGCGGCGTCGCGCTTCTGCGCGCCAGCGCCAATCTCGACAGCATCAAGGCTAAGGGGGACGAGGCGATCGGCGTCGACATCATCCGCCGCGCGATCCAGGCCCCCATCCGGCAGATCTCCGAGAACGCCGGATTTGACGGAGCGGTTGTTGTCGGGAAGGTCCTCGACAACTCCAAGGAATCGTTCGGATTCAATGCCGCGACGAGCGAGTACACCGATCTCGTTAAGGACGGCGTCATTGACCCGACGAAGGTCGTGCGCACCGCCCTGCAGAACGCAGCGAGCGTCGCGACGCTGCTTCTCACAACCGAGGCTCTCATCACCGAGATCCCGGAAGAGAAGCATGCGGCCCCCGGCGGCGCCGGGCATGGCGCCGGCGGCGCTGAGGACATGTACTAGGAGTCGCTAGTCCCCAGTCGCTAGTTGCTAGAGAAGACACACAACCGCCCTCGGGGTGAAACCCCCGGGGGCGGTGTTTTTCATTTTCCAATGAATATTGGGTAGACTTTTCCAATGCTCTGCGGCTCATTCTTGCCCAGCGATCTCGACGCCGTTGCCAAACTCCTCCTCGATCCTCCCCAGCGGCTCGATTTCGTCGAGGTGCGCTTGGACCGCCTGGGCCAGGCGCTCCCGTTCGGGATTCTCGCCGAGCGGCGCGTGCGGGTCATCGTGGCGTGCCGCCATCCGCGCGACGGCGGAGAATTCGTGGGAAGCGACGCCGAGCGCCTGCAGATTCTCGCTGGATCAGTGAAAGCCGGCGCTGACGCCGTCGACCTTGAGCTGCCGCATGCGATCGAGCGGACGCTTTTAGGGATCCCGCCCGACAAGCTCATCGTGTCTCATCATGATCTCGCGGGGACGCCGGAAGACGGGGAACTCGACCGGATCGTCCGGCGCGCGGCAGGAGAGCGCCCTCGTTGGATTAAGATTGCCGCGCGTGCCCATGACCTGGCCGACAATCTAAGGATCTTCGCGCTTTTGACGCGCCATCCAAATCTCTCCATCGCGGCCTTCTGCATGGGAGAGAAGGGAAAAGCGGGCCGGCTTTTGGCGTCTCGGTTCGGCTCGAAACTCGACTACGTGGCGCTCGAGTCGGAGAGGCCGACCGCGCCAGGGCAGTATTCCCATGAGGAGTGGCTCGAGGCGATTCCGGAGGGGGGGCTCACCCAAAAAACGGTGCTGCATGGACTCCTGGGAAAAGCCCTTTCGCATTCCTGGAGTCCCCGCCTTCAGAGCGTTTTTTTTCGCGCGGCTGGCTTGGACGGCGTCTATGCGGCGCTCCCCTGCGACACGCTGGGCGAGGGGTTAACCTTTGCCGAAAAGCTTTCATTCCATGGTTTGAACATCACGATCCCGTACAAGGAGGAGGCCGGACGCCGCGCGACATCGCTCGGGATGTCGGCGCGGCGCGCCGGGGCGGTGAATGTCCTCTGCCGGTTGCCGGAGGCCGCAGTCTGGAAAGGATTCAACACCGACGGGCCGGCTTTCCTAAAAATCCTCTGCAAGGCGCTCGGCCAAGATTGGCCGACCCAGCGGCGCATTCTGATTCTCGGCGCGGGGGGAACGGCTCTCGTCCTTTCGCATACGCTGGCCCGCGCCGGCGTGAACGTTTTTGTTTCCGGCCGCTCGGCCGAACAGACACACAAAACGGCGCATTCGGGACGCGCCACACCCATCCCCTGGGATGAGCGACAGGATTTCCAGGGGGATCTCATCGTGAACGCCACCCCCGTGGGGACTGCGCCGGCGATAGAGGAATCGCCGATCGAGGAAACGGTTTTTCGACACGTCTCGGCGGCGTTCGATCTCGTCTACAATCCGCCGATGACGCGCTTTCTCCTCGAAGCCCGAGCGGCCGGCTGCAAGATTGTCCCGGGGACCGAGATGTTCGTCGAGCAGGGGGCCCGCAGTTTCAGGCTCTGGACGGGCCGGCAGGCCCCCTTGACGGATAACGAGATCCGAGACCACTTCCCTTGGCTCTTCGGGCCCGGCGAATAGCGGCCCACTCGTGGTGAGCGAGGAAGTCCAGTGCCGGAAATCGGCCTTAAGACTTCCGAGTCGAACCACTAGAATTTTCGCCTCATGGCCGATCCCGTCCGCGTCCGCTTGGCCCCCAGCCCCACAGGGGATCCCCATGTGGGGACGGCCTACGTCGCCCTCCACAACATGGCCTGGGCAAAAAAAAACGGCGGGGTGTTCGTCCTGCGGATCGAGGACACCGACCGGACGCGCTACAGCCCCGACTCCGAGCGGCGGATCTTCGAAAGCCTGCGCTGGCTGGGAATCCGCTGGGACGAGGGGCCGGACGTGGGGGGGGATTTCGGTCCCTATCGCCAATCGGAACGCCTCGCGATCTACAAGGAGCACTGCGAGATCCTTCTGGCCAAGTCGGCGGCCTATCTCTGCTTCTGTACCGCAGAGCGCCTAGACTGGATGCGCAAGGACCAGATGCGCCGCGGTGCACAGGTCGGCTACGACGGACATTGCCGTATGATGCCGCCCGAAGAGGCCAGAAAGAAACAGAGCGCCGGAGAGCCCTGCGTTATGCGCTTGGCGGTTCCCCGCGAGGGGGAGACCGAATACCACGACATCCCGCGCGGGCGGATCGTCTTCAAAAACGCCGCGGTCGACGACCAGGTGCTTCTCAAGACCGACGGTTTTCCCACCTATCACCTGGCGAACGTCGTCGACGACCACCTTATGAAAATTACACACATTATTCGCGCCGAGGAGTGGCTCTCGTCGGTCCCCAAGCACATTCATCTCTATCGGGCGTTCGGGTGGCCCATCCCGAAGATGTGTCATCTCTCGCTCCTCAGGAGCCCCGACAGATCGAAACTCTCCAAGAGGAAAAATCCGACGTCGATCGAGTGGTACCGGCAGCAGGGATTTCTGCCTGAGGCGATCGTGAACTTCCTCGCTCTCATGGGATCCGCGATGGTCGCAGGGAAGGAGGAACCGGAGGTCTTTTCGCTGGAGGAGTGGATCCAGGGGTTCGATCTTTCGAAGATCGGCGCCACCGGCCCGATCTTCGACATCAAGAAACTGGAATGGTTGAACGGCGTCTACATGCGGAAACTCCCTTCTGAGACGCTCGCCAAGCGCTTAGTCGACGAAAAATTCTCCCCGCCGGAGCTGACGGGAGAGAAATTCCAAAAAATCCTTCCCCTCGTCCAGGAACGTTTAAAACGCCTTTCCGAGTTCAAGGAACTCGCGGATTTCTTCTTTGCGGCGCCGGCCTCGATTGAACCCGCTCTTCTGATCCCGAAGGGACGCGACAGCACCTCAACCCGGCAGGCGCTCGAGAAGATCCTGGATCGCTGGAAGGGGCTCACCGAATGGAGCGCGGGAGTTCTTGAGGCGTCGGCCGTCGAGGTGATGCAACAACTCGGCTGGAAAAAAGGGGAGATCTTCATGGCGATCCGCGTCGCGATCACTGGGAAGACCGCCACGCCGCCGATCTGCGACGTTTGCGTCGCGCTGGGGCGTGACGAGACTTTACGGCGCATCGAAAATGCCCAAAAATGTTAGGGTCGCCGTTCTTGCGCCATCCAGGAGTTCTTTGAAGCGTCGAGTTGCACGAGCATCCTTGTTGGGTCTCGGAATCCTCCTCGCAGGAATCCTGGCTGAAGCGTCACTCCAAGCATACTCTTTTTGGAAAGGATCGCACACGCCGCGCTCCTTGCGCCGCAGTATGGTGCCAGGTGTCAAGTACGAACGAATCCCGTATTACCAACACCCTTTCTATCCCCACCGCGTCAACGGCCTCGGCATGTGGGACAAGGATTATCCAGCCCATAAAGATAAAGGGGTATTTCGGATTGTGGTCGTCGGTGATTCCATATCGATCTCCGGCGCCCCACCGGACGCAACCTTTCCAGAAGCGATTGAACACGAGCTCCCGTGCCGGGATTTTCCCGCCCCCGTCGAAGTCCTTAACGCCGGCGTCTCCGGTTACGACGTTCTTCAGGAAGCCGCTTACATCCAAGGGCGAGCGCTCACCCTGGAACCTGATCTTATCCTCTGGCAAATCTGCCTGAACGACTTCCACGTAGATGTTTACAGAATTCAGGATTGCTCCGACGGGTCGGTCATCATTTTGCCAAAAATCGACAACATTTTTCAGCACAGTCTACTTTATCGCTATCTTACTGGGTGGATCAGCATCGCGACGGGTCGCGCCGCCTCGGAACGCGCCTTCCGGAGCAATTACCCAGGCTACGATGTGCCCGAAAACTGGGCTGAAGCGCGCGCCCAATATTCCCGCACGGCCGATATTCTTCGTGAACGCGGCATCCTTCTTTTGATGGTTCTTGTTCCGCTTAAATCCCAGGTTTTGGGACCCAACACCGATCCGGAACCTCAGCAAAGTCTCCGCTCTTGGGCGGCGGCACAAAAGATTCCAGTGATCGATCTTCTACCCATTTTCAGAAAATCCAGTTTGGTTCTTTATTCACCTGGTGATTTGACGCACTTGAATTCCGAAGGACATCGTCTTGCCGCAAATGCCATTTGCGATTGGGTCGTCAAAATTCGCCGCCAGCTCCAGTAAGGATGTTTAGGATGCCCCCGGCTATGAACGACGCTTCTTCTCCGCGCTCTGACCTGTCCGCCATCGAAAAAGAACTTATGCACAAGCTCTCGGAGATTCCCCCTCGTCGGTTTAACCAAGTCTGGCACGACACCCTCATTCCCGCCCAGGGGATCGAATACCAAATGAAAGAGTATTTCCGTCCTTCAGCATCATCTCAGCGGCGGCGGATCGAAACGCATCTAGAAAAACATCTTGTAAGCCCTTGGAGCGCGTTCTGGATCTCGGCTGCGGCGTGGGCACTTTCGCCTTTCATGTGGCTGAGCGGTTCGGGGCGGTTTCCGTCGGAGTCGATTATTCCATCGAATCATTGTGCATGGGGTGGCGTTGCATTAGAGTCCTCGGCCCGCCGCACTCCTTAGCGGGCTACGTATGCGCGGATGCGCTGTCGCTTCCCTTCCGTACGGCCTCTTTTAGATGCGTCATGTCGGCCGATTTTCTGGAACACGTTCTCCGAACGGATCACCAACGAATCTTGGCGGAAGCGGCGCGCATCTTGACACCTGGTGGCGTGCTGCTCCTTTCGACCCCTAACGGTTGGGTGGCACGGATGGTGCAGGTTCGGTATTCCCTTCGCAGAAAGGAAGGAAGGAAGGAAGAAGCTCCCTCCTGCCGCCAACGCACATTGGCATGACAGGGCCCTGGAGGTTGAAGCGCCTCGTCCGGCGCGCCTTTCACACCTCGGTGGAACTCTCCTTTCAGCTGGGGCCGGAGCGGGAGCATTATCCACGGTGGATCAAACGTCTCTTGACCTCTTCGTGGCTGGGCCCTTTCCTGTGTGATTCCATTGGGATCTGTGTCAAAAAACCCGACTGACGAGTTTTTAGAAATTTATAAACCCAGTCCCTTTCCTCGCCAAGGTGCCGTCTTGTTCGCGATTCCAGCATGCGCCATAATCCCGTCTCTGTGGCATTCGTTTCCATCGCGACACTGAAAGGTCATGCCGGGCGGAAGGTCGACCTCCGGGGCTGGGTGTTCACCAAACGCGCCAGCAAGAAGATCCTCTTCATCGAACTGCGCGACGGCGCCGGGATCGTCCAGACGGTGACGGCGCGCGAAACGGTTGGGGACGAGCACTTCACAGAGTGGGCCAGCCTGCCGCAGGAATCCTCGATCGAGGTCTCGGGGGTTGTCCGCGAGGAACCCCGCGCCAAGGGGGGAGTCGAGATCGATGTCCAGGAGATCCGCCCGATCAGCCGCCCGACGGCCGAATACCCGATCAACAAGCCCGACCACTCGCCGGACTTCCTGCTGGAGCGGCGCCACCTGTGGCTGAGATCCAAAAAGCAATGGGCGGTCCTGCGCGTGCGCGACACGGTCTTCCACGAGATCCACGCGTTTTTCAGGAAGGAAGGATTCCTGCACGTCTCGGCTCCCATCCTGACGCCGGCCGCCTGCGAAGGGACGTCGACGCTCTTCGGAATGGACTACTTCGACCAGGGGAAAGCCTATCTCACTCAGAGCGGCCAGCTCTACATGGAAGCGGCCGCGATGGCGCACGGAAGGGTCTACTGCTTCGGGCCGACCTTCCGGGCCGAAAAGTCGAAGACGCGCCGCCACCTCACCGAATTCTGGATGGCGGAACCCGAGGCCGCCTTTTACGAGCTTGACGACGTGATGGCACTTGCAGAGGGGCTCCTCTGCCATGTCGTGGCGCGCGTCTTGGCCCAGCGGCGCGACGAGCTGGCCATTCTCGAACGCGACACCGCGCCCCTCGAAAAGATTCAGCCGCCGTTCCCCCGGATCTCCTACACGGAAGCGCACGCGTTGGCCGAGAAGGCGGGGGAGCCGTTTCCGTTTGGTGACGACCTAGGAGCGCCCCAGGAGACAGCGATCTCAAAGCAATTCGACCGGCCGGTGATGATTCACCGGTATCCGACGGGGGTGAAGGCGTTCTACATGAAGCAGGATCCGCAGGATCCGCGCTTCGTGTTGTGCGTGGATGTCATCGCCCCCGAGGGGGTGGGGGAGATCATCGGGGGAAGCCAGCGCGAGGACGACCTTGCAGCCCTCGAAAAACGGATCGCCGAGCATAAGCTTCCCAAGGAAGCGTTCGAGTGGTACTTCGACCTGCGCCGCTTCGGCTCAGTTGCGCACGGGGGATTCGGGTTGGGCCTTGAGCGCACCGTCGCCTGGATCTGCGGCCGTGAGCATGTCCGGGAAACGATTCCATTTCCGCGGATGCTGTATAGAATTTACCCGTGATTGGCGTTTGGTGTTTGGTGTTTGGAGTTTCCCGCTAGGGTTATGGGTTTCATCCAGAACACGCCCGAAGACAGACGGCAGATGCTCGCGGCGATCGGCGTGGGCCGCATTGAGGACCTTTTCGCGGACATCCCCGAGTCGGTGCGCCTGAAACGGCCGCTCAACATCCCGCCGCCGCTCTCCGAGGTCGAACTCCAGAGGCACATGATGAAGCTCGCCGAGCGAAACACCGGCGGCGCCTCGGCGCCGATTTTTCTCGGGGCCGGCTATTACGATCACTTTGTGCCGGCCGTGGTTGACCACCTCTCGATGCGCTCCGAGTTCTACACGGCCTATACGCCCTACCAGCCGGAAGCGAGTCAGGGAACTCTACAGTCGATCTTCGAATATCAAACGCTCATCTGTGAGCTGACGGGCCTCCCCGTCTCGAACGCCTCGATGTACGACGGGGCCTCCGCGATGGCCGAGGCGGCGCTTTTGGCTCGCGGCCACACGGGCCGCGATGAGATCGTCGTCTCCCGGGCCGTCCATCCGGAATACCGCGCGACGCTCGCCACGTACCTGCACTACTCGGGGGGGCGGATCGTCGAGGTGCCCGCCGTCGGAGGGATGACAGATGGCGCGGCCCTGGCCAAGTCCCTCACTCCGAAGACCGCCGCCCTGATCGTCCAATATCCGAACTTTTTCGGCTCGGTGGAGGACCTCGCGGCTTACGCGAAAGCCGCCCACAGCGTGGGGGCACTTTTCGCCGTCGTCGCCAATCCCGTCGCCTTGGGACTTTTGAACCGGCCGGGCGACTGCGGTGTCGACATCGTCTGCGGCGAAGGCCAGCCCCTGGGAAACTACCTCTGGTACGGCGGCCCTGGCTTCGGTTTTTTCGCCGTGCGCGAGGCACTCTTGAGGCGCATTCCGGGCCGACTCGTGGGACAGACCAAGGACCTCGACGGCAAGCGCGCCTTCGTCCTGACGCTGCAGACCCGCGAACAGCACATCCGCCGCGAAAAGGCCACGTCCAACATCTGTACCAATCAAGCCCTGATGGCCCTCCGCGCGACGATTTTTCTCTCGACGGTGGGGCCGTCGGGGTTGAAACAGATGGCCGCTCTTTGCCTGCAGAAAGCCCACTTTCTGGCCGACCGCGTGGCGGCCCTCAAAGGATGGACGCTTCCCAACAAAAACACGCCGTTCTTCCATGAATTCGTGGCCAAACCTCCGATCCCTCCAGGGCCCTTGAACGAGCGCCTGCTCGCCAAGGGATATATCGGCGGCTACGACCTGGGACGGGCCTACCCGGAACTCGCCGGCCACGTCCTTTTCTGCGTCACCGAGAAGCGCTCCAAGGACGAGATCGACGGCTTTGTCTCGGCGCTGGCGGAGGCGTCCGCGTGAGCGCCCCTATCCGGACAGAACTCGAGCCCCTCATTTTCGAGATGACCCGGCGGGGACTTCCGCAAGAACATCTGCCGGGGTGCGACGTTCCGGAAAAGCCACTCGACGCACTTTTGCCTAAATCGGCCCTCGCCGCCACGGCGCCGGCCATCCCTGAAGTGGGAGAGCTTTCGGTTGTCCGGCACTTCACGCGCCTGTCGCAATTAAATTTTTCTGTCGACACGAATTTCTATCCGCTGGGATCGTGCACAATGAAATACAACCCCAAGACCTGCGACCTCCTCTCGATTCTGCCGGACTTCCGCTGGACGCACCCGTACCAGGATGACCGCTCCGTCCAGGGGACGCTCGCGGCCCTGGAGGAGCTCGAGGCGGCCCTGGCCGAGGTCTCGGGGATGGACGCGGTCTCGCTCCAGCCTGCGGCGGGGGCCCAGGGGGAGTTGACCGCCCTCCTCGTGATCAAGGCGTACCACGAGGCGCGCGGCCAGAAGCAGCGCACGAAGGTCCTCATCCCCGACAGCGCCCACGGCACGAATCCCGCCTCCTGCACCATCGCCGGCGACGAGACGATCCAGCTTGTCTCGAACCGCCAAGGGCTCGTGGATCTGGCAGATCTCGACAAGAAGCTCGACGACACCGTGGCCTGCCTCATGATCACGAATCCCAACACGCTCGGGATCTTCGAGAAGCAGATCGGCCAGATCGCCGGCCGCCTCCACGACGCCGGCACACTCCTCTACATGGACGGCGCCAACCTCAACGCCCTCCTAGGCCAGGTGCGCCCTGGAGATTTCGGCGTCGATGTGATGCACTTCAACCTACACAAGACATTCGCCGTGCCGCACGGCGGGGGCGGGCCTGGCGCAGGGCCGATCGGCGTGAAGAAGCACTTGGAACCCTTTCTCCCGGTGCCGCGGATCGAGAAAACCTCCGAAGGGGCTCTGCGCTTGACGGAAAATCGGCCGCAGTCGATTGGGCGTGTGCGCTCCTTCTACGGCTCGACGGGGGCGCTTCTGCGCGCCTACGTCTACATCCGCCAGCTCGGCACTACGGGTTTGAAGCAGGTGTCCGAAAACGCCGTCCTCAATGCGAATTACCTTCTGGCGCGTTTGAAAGGGGCTTACGAGCTGGGGTTTGATGGGCGCTGTCTCCACGAATTCGTGCTGACAGCCGCTAAGCAGAAGAAGGAAGGGGTCTCAGCCCTCGACATCGCCAAGCGCCTCCTCGAAATGGGTTTTTATGCCCCGACGATCTACTTCCCACTCATCGTGTCCGAGGCGGTGATGGTGGAGCCGACGGAGACCGAGAGCCGGCGGACGCTGGACCGGTTCGCCGAGGCGATGCTCGCCATCGCCCAGGAGGTGAAGACAACTCCCGAGCGGGCGCGCCAAGCCCCGACGAACCTGCCTGTGCGGCGCTTGGACGAGGTCGGCGCCGCCCGCACTCCCATTCTCCGATGGAAACGGGAGGGAGCATGAGCGCCACGGCACAGATCGGCGTTATCGGCGGGACCGGCCTCTACCAGGTGGAGGGGGTGAAAGTCCTCACCGAGATCCGCCCCGAGACCCCCTGGGGTCTTCCTTCCGATGCGATCACGATCTGCGACGTGGGCGGCGTTCCGGTGGCGTTCCTGCCGCGCCACGGCCGGGGTCATCGGATCCTTCCTACGGAAGTGAACTCCCACGCCAACATCGCCGCCTTGAAAGCGGCCGGGGTGGAGCAGATCATCGCTTTCAGTGCCGTCGGGAGCCTCAAGGAGGAGATCGCCCCCCTGGATTTCGTCGTGCCGGACCAGGTGATCGACCGGACGCGCCTGAGGAGGCAGACCTATTTCGGAGACGGTGTCGTGGCGCACGCCGGGTTTGCGGATCCTTTCTGCCCCCGCCTGCGCCAAAACCTCCTGGCCGCCATCCAGGGACTGGGGATCAAGGTGCACACCGCGGCGACCCTCGTCTGCATGGAAGGGCCTGCTTTCTCGACAAAGGCCGAAAGCCATCTTTACCGGTCGTGGGGAGGATCCTGCATCAACATGAGCGCCTTGCCCGAGGCGAAGCTCGCGCGGGAGGCCGAGATCTGCTACGCCATGGTCTGCATGTCCACCGACTACGATTGCTGGCGTGACGAGACCGAGCATGTCTCAGCCGAGATGATCTTCCAGAACCTCGGGAAGAATGCCGTCAATGCCGCGCGCGTGATCCGCGCGACGGCACGGACCCTCGCGGCCGCGGCGCGCTCGTGCAGCTGCGCTATCGCCACGCACAAGGCGGTCATCACTGCGCCTGAGGCACGCCCTGCGGAAACGGCCCGCAAGCTCAAATACATCCTTCCGGATCTTTTCTAAGGGGCCGTGCGGAATAACTGTTGTGTTTTGATAGAAGGGCTCACGGGACATGAACGAATACCTCTGATTCTTTTTTGCACGGCCCCTTATATAGGATTCGCGCAAAAAAAGTGGGACGAAAAGACGATAGAATCAAAATGACCTATTGCACAAGAATGGATCGGTTGTTTTTGCGCGAATCCTAAGGAGGGGGAATGTTCGGACTGTTCGGAAACAAGGAAAAACCTTCAGGAGAAGATCAAGGCCCCCTGCGCGGAGAGATCTGGATCGTCGAGGGGCACCGCTTGGGGGAGAAATGGAGCCTTGACGAGGGCGAGATCAAAGTGGGACGGGGCCTGGATGAGCCGCGCGCCATCAATTTTCCGGATTCGGCCAAATTTATCTCGGGAGAGCATGCGGTTTTCCGGAAGACCTCCCGCGGATACACCCTCACGGACCTGGGAAGCACCAATGGCACCTACGTCGGGGGAAAGCGCGTCAAGGGGACCATCCCGCTCACTGATGGGGATGAGATCGAAATCGGCCAGGTCACTTTCCGAATCAGGATTGGCTCCGTCCAGGAGGAATCCCATCAGGAAGGAGAGGTCGAAATCATCAAGGGAACCTACCAGGGCCAGCGGATGAGCCTGGAACATGGCGAGCTTCTGATCGGCCGCGAAATCGAGGGAGAGGGAGCTCTCAGCTTTCCCGACACCGAGATGAGCATTTCCACGGAACACGCGGTCTTCCGCAAGAACCGGGGCGATTATTGGATTCAAGATCTCTCGAGCAAGAACGGCACATTCGTCAACGGAAAACAGAAGATGATCGCACAACTTTCCGACGGCGACGAAGTGATGCTGGGAGACGTTGTTTTCAAGGTCCACATCCGCCGGAAGGGAAGCTGATGTTCGGCTGGGGGTACAAGCAGGACATCACCGTCTTCCAGGACGCCACGAGTTCCCTCTACGCCGACAAGTTTCGCAAGGGGGATGTGATCGTCTTGCCGTCCGAGGGGGATCTCATCATCTCGGGCGACATCCACGGCAACATCGAAAACCTGCGCCGGATCCTGGAGGCAGCGGATCTGGCGGGCCACCCGAAGCGCCATCTCGTGGTGCACGAGTTGGTGCACAACATCTACAACGAGGATTTCCAGGGGGACTACTCCTACGAGTGTCTTCTGGAAGTGGCCAACACCAAAAACCAGTTCATCGACCGGATCCACTACCTCATGGGCAACCACGAGCTTTGCGAGATCCAGGGGCGCGAGATCATGAAAGACGGCAAGCCCATCCCCCTTGTCTTCGGTCCAAAAGGGATCGGGGCGTTCGGGAAGTCCGGCGGAGAGCTTCGGGAAAGCTGCCTCCAATTCTTGAAATCGCTTCCGATCGGGGTTCTCACGCCCGCAGGCGTTTGGTTTTCGCATTCGACGCCGGAAAAACTCCTGCGACGCTTCATGCTCGACGAATTCCTGAAGCCGGCCGACGCCAGCGCCTCGCGGGGGAGCCGCACCGAACGGGACGAGATCCTGGAGGACCTCGTCTGGGGGCGTGATTATTCCCCCACGTCGGCGGCGGAGTTTGCCGCCAAGGTGAAGAGCCAGGTCCTCGTGGTGGGACACACGCCGTGTGGACCCGAAGGATTCATGGCCCCGAACCCCTACCATGTGATCATCGACTCAAAAGACTCCAACGCCGTGATCCTCTACCTGCGCCTGGACAAAAAGTACAATCAGAAAGGCGTGCTCGCGAACATCCGAAAGTTGCACAGCTAATATTGCGTGCGCTTTGCGCGCGGTGTGGTAGATTTTCTACCAGCGTGCCTATGCCTGTTGTGCCTGTGGAATTGAGCAAGATCGTCATCTCCGAAACCACCGGGGGGCCGCAGGTCATTGTTCTTCGGGAGCAGAAGGGGACTCGGCTCGTGCCCATCTGGATCGGGATGCCCGAGGCCTTGGCGATCCACCGCAAAATTCAGGGGGAGGCGCCTCCCCGGCCCATGACGCACGATCTCCTGGCCGACGTCATCGAACGGCTCGGCGCCAAGGTGACGAAAGTGCTGATCGACGAGTTCGTGGCGACCCCCACGGGGGGGACATTCCACGCCAAGGTGGTGCTCCAGGCGGAGAAAGAACCGATCCTCGTGGATGCCCGCCCCTCCGATGCGGTGGCCCTTGCCGTGCGGGTGGGAGCCCCCATCTTCATCGAGGAGAAAATCCTGAAGGAGGAAGGCCAGGACCCAAACCAACCCACACTTGAGGAGAGGAACGAGGAATCCTGGGAGGATGGGGAAGGAAACGGAGAGGACGTCCAAACTGAGGAAGAGGAAGAGGACGAAAACGACAACCCAGAAGCAAGCGACGAGGAAAACGAGGAGGAGAAACCATGATCCATGCTTTGGGCAACCGGATTTGTGCCGTTTCTGCCGTGCTTGCCGGGTCAGCGTTTTTACTCGGCGCCCCGATCCTGCAGGCTGCCCCAGGACTCGGATTCGGGGCAGAACTTCGCCACTGGGTGGTTGATCTCGATGGCGACATCTCAATCGACACGAGCACGATCGTCGGGACCAAGATCGATGCCGAGAACACCCTCGACATGGACACTTCGAAAACCGCTCTCGACGCCGAGGTTTGGTTTCGGCTCTTCTCCAACCGCTTCAATTTTTCCTGGGTTAACCTCAAGAACACGGGAAATCGAAACCTGACGCAGTCGGTCGTCTTCGACGGGACGACCTATACCGCCGGGACGACGGTCGACTCGCGCCTGGAGCTCGAGGTCCTGGACGGGACCTTCGAGCGGCCGATTCCTTTCGTGGGGGAGTGGGGAGACTTTTCCGTCAACATGCTTCTGGGCGCGAAGCTCATTAATTTCGAGGGAGAGATCGAGTCCGCCGTGCTCTCCACCACCGAGGAGGTTCAGGCGCCCGTCCCGCAGGTGGGGCTGTCGCTGCGGGGAAAGATTAGCCCCGTCGAGTTCTATGCCGGCGTCAAGGGGGTGGCAATCGACCTCTCGGACGTCTCGGGGCACATGCTGGACGCCCGGGGCGAGATCGGCGTGGGGCGGCTCTACGGTTTCGCCGTCAAAGGGGGATACCGCTACCTGGGGTTCGCGATCGAGTCCGACGATGCGGAACTGGATCTGGTCTACAGCGGCCCTTACGCGACGCTGTCATACGAATTTTAGTATTTTACGATTGTGGGACATCGGATGGGGAGGGATTCGAACCCCCGGACGCCGCAAGGGCGTCACCGGTTTTCAAGACCGGCGCCATCAACCGCTCGGCCACCCATCCATTTAAGAAAAACACCAAACACCAAACTTTCAGCACAGGCATTGTAGCGATTCGAAGGGAGCGGCCCACGCTCCGCGAAATTCCAGCGGGAAGGGAAAGATCGCGGCTTATCGGGCTGAGTTCGCCCACTCGATGGCGAACTGCGCCAGGAGCTTCGCGCCGTATCCGGTGGGTCCCTTCACCTGCAAGGGGGAGGGGGTGTCCGACCACATGGGGCCCGCCATATCGACATGGGCCCAGCGGTAGGGAGAGGCGAATTTTGACAGGAATACCGCCGCGGTCGTGGCGCCGGCATGGCGACCTCCTGAGATGTTCTTGAGATCAGCGATGTCGCTGTCCATCGAGGTCTTATATTCCTCCCAGATCGGCATGGGCCAGGTCTTGTCGCCCGAGCGTGCCGACGCCTCGCGCAGAAGCTTCTCGATCCCCGCGTCCTCCGTGAAGATGCCGGCGGCGTACTGCCCCAGGGCCGCCGCGCAGGCGCCGGTCAGCGTGGCAATGTCGATGATCGCCGCAGGCTTGTACCGGTGGCCGTAGGAGATGGCGTCGGCCAGGGCGAGCCGCCCTTCGGCGTCGGTGTTCAAGATCTCGATGGTCAAGCCCGACAGGGATTTGACGATGTCCCCAGGGCGCTGGGCGTTTCCGCCCGGCATGTTTTCGACCATCGGGGCCAGCCCGATCACAGGATAAGGGACCCGGAGATCCGCGCAGGCCCCGAGCGCTGCAATCACCGCGGCGGAGCCGGCCATGTCCGCCTTCATGTGGTGCATCCCGTCGCCCGTCTTGATGTTGATTCCGCCGGTGTCGAAAGTGACCCCTTTCCCCACGAAAAGAAGAGGGCGCTGTTTGCGGCTCGTGCTTGCACGCGGCCGGTGCTCGAGGATGATGAGCTTTGTTTCCTGGCGGCTGCCGCGGCCAACTCCCAAAAGGGCGCCGCACCCCAGCCGCTCGAGCTGGGATTTCCCCAGAATGCGCAAGCGCAGCCCCTTGCTCTTAGCCCAGAGGCGCGCGCTTTCGGCGACCGTCGATGGCGTGATATGATTCGCCGGGCCGTGCGAGAGGTCCCGAGCGAAGCACTGCGCCTCGGCCAGGATCTGGCCGGTCGTGAGCCCCCGCTTGGCGGCGTCTATCTCTGTCTTGCGCGAAACGTACAGGGAGATCCTCTTGAGTCTGAGCGGCGGGGTCTTCTTGCTCTTGAAATAATCGTAGGTGTAGGCCGCGAGAATCGCTCCTTCCGCGGCCGCGCGGGCGGCCGTCTCGGCCGAAAGCGCCGCGGGCCAGGCGGCCCAAGCCGAAGTGATCTTTCCGCCGTTTCCGGCGCGGGTGCGCCGCACGCCGGCCGCCACGGCCAAGCGCAGACGGTCGGGACGCATTCTCCCCTCGCTTCCCAGCCCCGTCAGGATCAGAAAGCGTGGCGAGGCGCGCCTCCCCAGATCGCGCACGTAGGTCTCGCCCGTCTCGGCCTTGAAAATCCCAGCCTCGATGAGCCCCTTCGTCTCAGCCTTCAAAGCGTCGGGAAGATCTGGGGAGAGGAGCTTGCCGTTTCCATCGGTCCCCTTCGTGCGGGCGACGCAGACGATCGCGGCATCGCACCCCGAAGGACCTTCATGAGCAACGCCGATCGAAAACGGGGGGGGGGGGGGACGCGTGATCAT
>SBBH01000240.1 GCA_005239795.1 Planctomycetales bacterium | reverse complement strand
GCTCCCGCCGGGGCCGGGGCACCGGCAGCGGGGGGTGCGAAAACATAGCGACTTGCCATGGACTACACGGCCAAATACCGGTTCATTCATATCACGCCTCGCAAGGCGATGCTGGTCGCCGATCTCGTTCGGGGCCGGTCCTTGAATGAGGCGTACACATTGCTCTCGACCACGAAGAAGCGGGGGGCGGTCTTCGTCCGCAAGCTGCTCGACTCCGCCCAGCACAACGCGGTGGACCGGGACGCGAAGGTCGATGTGGACGCCCTGTTCGTCAAGGAGATCGTCGTCGGACGCGGGCCGATCATGAAGCGGTTCCACCCGCGCGCCAAGGGGCGAGGGTGCCCCATTTTGAAGCGGATGAGCCATGTTCAGGTGGTTCTGGCCGAGCGCGAGTCGGCGCCGGGGAGGCGCCGCACGCAGGCCAAGGCGCAAGCGGCGCCAGGTGCTCCGGCGGGCAAACCTGAGCCGGCGGGCTCTGGAACCTAGGAGGAAATAGCGTGGGGCAGAAGGTGCATCCAATCGGGTTCCGGATCGGGATCGTCGAGGACTGGCGCTCGCGTTGGTACGCCGACAAGAAAACATTCGGCCATTACCTGGTCGAGGACCAGAAGATCCGCGCTCGCGTCCGCGCTCAGTACGGCTTCGCGGGGATCTCCAAGATCGAGATCGAGCGCACGAAGGATCTGGTGCGGATCTACATCTATTGCGCCAGGCCGGGTCTTGTGATCGGCCGCAAGGGGGCGGAGCTCGAGAAGTTGAAAAACGACGTCGAGGCGCTCACCCAGCGCATGGCTGAGGTCAACGTGCGCGAGGTGGACCGCCCCGAAACGGATGCTCAGCTCGTGGCCCAGGGAGTCGCGGATCAGCTTTTGAAGCGGTTCCCCTTCCGCCGCGTTCTGCGCAAGGTTTTGGAAAGCGCCCGCCAGCACAACGTGCGCGGGATCAAGGTGCGCATCAGCGGCCGCCTCATGGGGTCCGACATCGCCCGCTCCGAGAAGGTCGTCTTCGGTTCAGTTCCCCTGCACACATTGCGCGCAAAAATTGATTATGGATTCGCTTTCACCGTCACCACCTACGGCACGATCGGGGTGAAGGTGTGGATTTACAAGGGAATGGTTTCGGAGGAGGAAGCCCATGGCCCTCATGCCCAAAAGGGTCAAGTTTCGAAAAGCACAGCGGGGTAGGGTCCGCGGCCTCGCTTCGCGGGGGAACACCCTCGCCTTCGGCGAATACGGGATCCAGTCCCTGGGACCGGCGTGGGTGAGCGCCCGCCAGATCGAGGCGGGGCGCGTCGCCGTCGGGCACTTTTTGGGGACGACGGGGCGGTTGTGGATCCGGATCTTCCCGGCGAAGCCCATTACCAAGAAGCCGGCCGAGACCCGGATGGGGAAGGGAAAAGCCGAGCCTGAATTTTGGGCGGCAGTCGTCAAGCCCGGAACGGTTCTCTATGAATTGGGGGGCGTCACCGAGGAGCTGGCGCGCCAGGCGTTCTCGCGCGTGGCGCAGAAGATGCCGGTCAAGACGCGCTTCCTAGCTCGGGCGGTCGGCTAGCGCGCCGACTGGGAGTATTGGAGACGAAGAAATGAACGCTCGGGAACTGCGCCAGAAGGACATGGATGACCTCAAGAAGATGCTCGCCGAGGAGCGTAAGGGGCTCTCCAACCTACGCTTTCGCTCCGCCGTGAGCGAGATCGAGAACTGCGCGCAGTTCGGAAAATCCCGCCGCCAGATCGCTCGGATCCTGACGCTTTTGGCGCAGAGAGAGAGAGCTGGCAAGCCGGAGGGAGCCGCGCCGGCACGGCCGAAGCAGACCGGCTCGGGCCGTCAATAAAAAGGAAGCGAGACGCCATGGCAGAAGTCAAGACCCAAGAATCTTCCCCGCCGGAGCGTCAGCGCCGTCAGTTCCGGGGGATCGTTACGAGCGCCAAGATGGCCAAGACGATCGCGGTGGAGGTCTCCCGGCGCATGCGCCACCCCGATTTTGAGAAATACATCCGCCGGGTGACGATTTTAAAGGCGCACGACGAAGAACAGAAAGCCAAGGAGGGGGACGAGGTCGAGATTGAGGAGACCCGGCCCCTTTCGCGCACCAAGCGCTGGCGCCTGGTGCGGGTCGTGCGCGCGGCCGGCGTTGACGACAGCGCGGCCCGTGGCCTTTCGGTGGAGGCCCAGTCCCAGGCCCGCCGCGAGGCGAAGGCCCGCGAGCGCTCCGAAAGGGAGGAAAGGGAAGAAAAGGAAAAGGCCGCGGCCCCTTCCGAAGGCCATGGCAAAGGCAAGAATGACAAGGAGGCAGACGGCGCATGATCCAGATGCGCAGTTACCTCGACGTCGCCGACAATACCGGCGCGAAGGTCTGCTCGATGATCCGCGTCCTGGGACGGGGCGACGCGCGCTTCGCCGGCATCGGCGACATCGTGGTCTGCTCTGTCAAGCACGCGATGCCCGGGAACGAGGTCAAGCAGGGGGATGTCGTGAAGGGCGTGGTCGTGCGCACGAAGAACGCCCTGCGCCGGCGCGACGGCACCTACGTCCGGTTCGACCACAACGCCATCGTGCTCATTGACGCCGAAGGGAACCCCAAGGGGACGCGCGTCTTCGGGGCGGTGGCGCGGGAGCTCCGGCAGAAGCGGTTCATGAAGATCGTTTCGCTCGCGGCGGAGGTGGTCTGATGCGAGGCATCCGGGTCAACGACATGGTGTGCGTCGCCACCGGCGCCGATAAGGGGAAGCGGGGCAAGGTGATCCGCGTCGATGCGTCCGCGGGACGGGTTCTTGTCGAGGGCGTGAACATGGTGTTCGAGCATGTCCGGAAATCCCGCAAGAATCCCCAGGGGGGCGGGCGCCTGGAGCGCGAGATGCCGGTGGCGGCCGCGAATCTCCTCTTGGTCTGTCCCCACTGCGACAAGCCGACGCGCACGGCTCGCAAGGTCGCCCTGGAAGGCGCTCATCGGTTGAGCCTACGGGTCTGCAAGAAATGCCATAAGGAAATCCGCTAGCGCACAGCGAGGAATACTGTGACCGAGAAAGCGCAAAAAAAAGAGCACAAGGAGCACAAGGAAGGGAAGGGCCCTGGGGCCCACGCGCCCAGAGACCCCCGAGCCGAAAAACAGAAAAAGGGGAAGCCGGCCGAGGCGGCGAAGCCCTCCGAGGCCGCGCCGAAAGCCGAGCGCCCGTCGGCCTCGGCGCCCACCCCGCCGCGGCTTCTGGTGCGCTACAAGACCGAGGTGGTGCCGCGTCTCATGAAGGAATTGAACGAAACGAACGCCCTCGCCGTTCCGCGCCTCACGAAGATCGTCGTTAACATGGGCGTGGGGAAGGCGACCGAGAACGAGAAGCGCCTGACGGAGGCGGTCGAAACCCTTGCGATGATCGCGGGGCAGAAGCCCCTGGTGACGCGCGCCAAGGTGTCGGTGGCGAGTTTTCGCCTGCGCGAGGGGCTTCCGATCGGATGCAAGGTGACGCTCCGCAAACAGCGGATGTACGAATTCCTGGACAGGCTGATCTCGCTCGCGCTGCCGCGCGTGCGCGACTTCCGGGGCCTCCCCCTGACGTCGTTCGACCGGTTCGGCAACTACACCTTCGGCGTTTCCGAACAGCTCATTTTCCCTGAGGTGAAGGCCGACAAACTGGAGTTCGAGCAGGGGATGGACATCACGCTCTGCACGTCCGCAAGGACGCCGGAGCGGGCCAAGGCGCTTTTGACGGCGCTTGGGATCCCCTTCCGCAAGCCCGGCACGGCGCGGGAGGACCGGCTCGAGGCGAGCACCAAGGCCCAGGCCAAGTCGGCCGCGGGGACGAAAGACAAGGACGCCAAGAAAGCGGCCAAGCCGGCCGCGGGGCACCAGCGCTAGGGAGGAACTGAAGAGTGGGCAAGACCGCCTGGATGGAGAAGCTGAAGAAGAACCTCAAGAAGCCCAAGTTCAAGGTGCGGCTCCATTACCGGTGTCTCCTGTGCGGGCGGTCCCACGGGTATTACAGGAAATTCCGCGTTTGCCGGATCTGCCTCCGGAGCATGGCCTCCTGCGGTGAGATTCCCGGGATGCGCAAGGCGAGCTGGTAGGAGGGTTTGGCTTCATGATGACCGATCCGATCGCGGACATGCTGACGCGCCTCAGGAACGCCCAGACGGCGGGGAAGCCCGACGTGAACATCCTCTCCTCGCGCCTGGCGATTGGGATCGCCAAGGTGTTGAGGCGCGAGGGGTTCATCAAGGATTTCACCGTCGTGCAGGACGGCCGGCAGGGGATCCTGCGGATTTACCTGAAATACGGCCCCTCGGGCGAGCGGACGATGCGCCAAATCCGGCGCGTCTCCAGCCCCGGCCGGCGCATTTACCGCCGAGCCTCGGAACTCTCGGCGGTCTTAAACGGCATGGGGATCGCCATCCTGACGACGTCGAAGGGAGTCCTCTCGGACCGCGAGTGCCGCCAGCAGCGGCTCGGCGGCGAGGTGATCGCGAAGATCGGTTGATCTTTAAAAGAAAGGTGACTTATGTCGCGCGTCGGCAAAAAACCGGTTCCCATCCCTGACAAGGTCAAGGTCTCCCTGGCCGGCGGCGTTCTCCAGGCGGAAGGGCCCAAAGGGAAGCAGTCGTTGACCTATCCGGCGGGGATCACGGTAGCCTTAGACGAGAAGCAGAAGACCGTGACGGTGGGGCGCGTGGAGGACAAGGCCACCAAGGCCCTGCACGGCACCTGCCGGGCGCTCACAGCGAATCTTCTTGCGGGCGTCGCCTCCGGCTACGAGAAGAAGCTCGAGATCCAAGGGGTGGGGTTCCGCGCCGCGCTCAAAGGGACGCAGCTCTCGCTTTCGGTGGGGTTTGCCAACGCCATCCTCCTCGACATTCCCGCGGGCGTTACGGTGCAGTGCCCCGATGCCACGCATATCATCGTCTCGGGGCCCGACAAGCAGAAGGTGGGCGAGGTCGCCGCGCGCATCCGCGCCGCGCGCCCTCCCGATGTCTACCAGGGGAAGGGGATCCGCTATCAGGGCGAGCATGTCCGCAAGAAGGCCGGGAAGGCCTCTTTCGGCGCGGGCGCCCAATAGTAAGGCGCCGTGCGGAAATGATTTCTGTTAAAGTGATGCGTTGCAATAAACCACAGAATTTATTTTCGCACGAATCCTAACATGGCCAATACGCAGCGCAACATCCTGTGGAAGAAGCGGCAGATGCGTGTCCGCCGCAAGATTTTCGGCACACCCGAGCGGCCGCGCCTAGCGGTCTACCGTTCCTCGAAGCACATCTACGCCCAGGTGGTCGACGACACGCGCGGGGCAGTGATCGCCTCGGCATCGAGCCTGTCCGCAGACGTGCGCGCCGAGGTCAAGAAGGGGGGGACGCTCGGAGCCGCCCAGCGGATCGGCGGGAAGATTGCCGAGGCGGCCAAGGCCAAGGGGGTGGGCCGCGTTGTCTTCGACCGCCGCGGATACCGGTATCATGGGCGCGTCCAGGCCCTGGCCGACGCCGCGCGCAAGGGAGGCTTGCAGTTCTAGTAGGAGGGAGAATGGCCGATCCGATTTCCGTGGCGGGCGAGGGGTCCGGTTTCACCGACATGGTGGTGAAGATCAACCGCACGGCGAAGGTCGTGGCGGGAGGGCGGCGCTTCGGCTTTTCAGCCCTGGTCGTCGTGGGGAACCACGCCGGCAAGGTCGGCTGGGGATTCGGCAAGGCGAACGAAGTCCAGGCCGCCATTCAGAAGGCCACGAAGGCTGCCCAGCGCAACATCGTTCCGGTCCGGCTCGAGGGGGACACGATCGCCCACGAGGTCGAGGGGCGATTCGCGAGCGCCCGCGTCCACATCCGCCCGGCGCGCCCCGGCACCGGCGTCACGGCGGGCGGCGCGGTCCGGATGGTGTTCGAGGCGGCCGGCGTCCGGAACGTCCTTTCGAAGGCGCGCGGGAGCACGAATCCCCTGAACCTCTTGAAGGCCACGTTCGACGCCATCGGCAAGCTCCGCTCGCGCCAGGAGATCGAGGCGCTTCGCGGGGTGTCGCTCGACGCCTTCGAGATGGGGGCGCGCCGAAGAAAGGCATGGCTCTAGCATGGATTTAAAGAAAGCGAAGGCGTTCCAGGTTCCGCGTAAGCGCGCCAAGCGGGTGGGGCGCGGCATGGCCTCGGGGCACGGGGGGACGTCGACGCGCGGGCATAAAGGGCAGAAGGCCCGTTCCGGCTGGTCGATGCGCCGCCCTTTCGAGGGGGGCCAGATGCCGCTTTTCAGGCGGCTTCCCAAGCGCGGGTTTTCGCAGGCGCGTTATCAGGAAGCCTCGGCCATCGTCAATGTCGCGGATCTCGCGAAATTCCAGGTCGGCGCGACCGTCGACGCGCAGGCGCTTTCGAAGGCGCGCCTGGTGACGCGGGCGGTCAAGCGCGTCAAAATCCTGGGCGACGGGGAGCTCAAGGTCGCCTTGACCGTGAAGGCGCACGGCTTCAGCGCGGCCGCGAAGGAGAAGATCGAAAAGGCGGGCGGCAAGGCCGAAGTCGTGCAGTAGAAAGCCATGAACCGCAGAGGCGCGGAGGCGCAGAGAAAGTGTTTCGTCACGCGTGATGCGTGGTTCGCCGGCGCGGAGATTTCCTACGAACCACGAACCACGAATCACGAACCACGAAGCACCTCATGTTTCTCGAGAGTGCGGCCATGATCGAGAAGATCCGCACGATGTGGGAAATCCCGGAGCTCCGCAAGAAGCTCATCGTCACCTTCATCATCCTCTTCATCTTTCGGCTGGGGGTCTACATCCCGCTTCCAGGAAACCCCGCGGGATTGGGGCAGATCTTCGGCGGGTTCGGCTTTCTGCAGGGGTGGATGAACGCCTTTACCGGCGGCGCCCTCGAAAAAGGAGGGCTTTTCGCCCTCGGGATCATCCCCTACATCACCTCGTCCATCATCTTCCAGATGCTCGGCCACGTCATCCCCGCCTTCGAGAAGATGCTCAAGGAGGGACGTGCCGGCCAGCAGAGGATCCAGCAGTACGCCCGCTACGCGACGGTGCTCGTGGCCGCCTTCCAGGCGTTCGTCCTCGTGAGCCAGTTCGTGGCGCAAAACCGCGCGGCACCCACGCCGGCGCTTTCTGAGACCGGGTTCTGGAGCTTCCAGTTTCCGGCGATCCTGAGCCTCGTGGCGGGGTCGATCTTCTGCATGTGGCTCGGCGAGCAGATCACGGAGTTCGGGATCGGCGAGGGGGCCTCGGTCCTCATCATGGCCAATATCATCGCCGACATGCCCTTCACGATCGCGGCCATCGCCCAGAGCGCCTCGCTCGTCCCGGAAGCCGGCAAGGTCTGGTCGGGGCAGATCGTGGTGCTCTTCGCGATCTACGTGGGGGTCGTGGTGGGAATTATCTTCATTACGCAGGGACAGCGCCGCATCCCGATGCAGTCGGCCCGGCAAGTCCGCGGGATGGGGATGTCCTTGGGGACCCGCTCGTATCTCCCCTTGCGCGTCAATCAGGCCGGCGTCATCCCGGTCATTTTCGCGAGCGCGATGCTCCAGTTCCCGATCGGCTTCCTGCAGTGGGCCGGGTGGGGATTTGCCGAGGCGTTCCACCCGGACCGATTTCTCTACATCGTGCCCTACGTCGCCCTGATTTTTGTTTTCGCCTTTTTCTACACTTCGATGGTTTTTAACCCCAACGAGTGGGCCGATAACCTGAAGCAATACGGCTCGTTCATCCCCGGGATCCGGCCCGGCCCGCACACGGCGGAGTATCTCGAGAAGATCATGAACCGCGTGACGCTCGCGGGGGCGGCGTTTCTGGCGGCGCTCTCGGTCTTTCCGACCATGATCGGCTTCTTTCTGCTGCGTGACGCGCCGCCAGACATGTGGCTCGTCCTGCGGTTCATGGGAGGGACCGGGCTTCTGATCGTGGTGGGGGTGATGCTCGACGTGACGCAAAAGATAGAATCGCATCTCCTGATGCGCCAGCGCGAGGGATTCATGCACAAGACCCGCATGCGCGGCAGGTTCGGATAAGGTAAATGGCCGTCACGCGTCACGAGACACGCGTCACGCGTGTCTCGTGACGCATGACGCATGACGCATGATGAACACGAACTATCGCCTCGTCTTTCTCGGTCCTCCCGGCGCTGGAAAGGGGACGCAGGCCGCGCGGATCACAGAGGCGCTCGCGATCCCACACATCGCCACCGGGGATCTTTTCCGGGAGAACGTCAAGGGGGCCACTCCCGTCGGGCTCGAGGTGAAGGCGTTCATGGACCGCGGGGAGCTCGTCCCCGATCGGATCGTGATCCGGATGGTCCGCGAGCGGCTCGCCCGGCCTGATGCCCAAAAGGGGTTTCTGCTCGACGGCTACCCCCGGAGCGTCCCGCAGGCGGACGCTTTGGAGGCGGATCTGGCGGCCTCGAAAACCCCTTTGGACGTCGTCTTCTACATGACGGCGCCAGACACCCTGATTGTCGAGCGGCTGTCGGGGCGGCGCGTCTGCCCTTCCTGCGGCCGCACCTATCACGTGGCGAACATCCCTCCACGGAAAGCCGGCGTCTGCGACGGATGCGGCGGGGCGCTCGTCCAGCGCGACGATGACAAACCTGAGACGGTCAAAAAGCGCTTGGCGGTCTACCGCGATCAGACAGAGGCGCTCGTGGCGCGCTACCGGAAAAGCGGGCTCCTGGTGGACCTCGACGGCGCGAAGGAAGTCGAGCCTCTGGCCCGAGAGATCCTGGACGTTCTGAAGAAGCTCTCCAGCCGGCGCACGGCATGAGCTGGGGACAGGCCGTGATCACTATCAAGTCGGAGCGGGAGATCGCCAAGATGCGCACGGCCTCCCGCATCGTCGCGGAAATCCTGCGCGAGATGGAGACGTGGGTGAAGCCGGGCGTCTCGACGAGCGAGCTCGACCGCCTGGCCGAGGAGTGGATGCGCGCCCAGCGGGGGGAGCCCGCCTTCAAAGGGTACCGGGGGTTCCCCGCGTCGATCTGCGCCTCCGTCAACGAGGAGGTGGTCCACGGGATCCCTGGCGCGCGCAAGCTCAAGGAAGGGGACCTCTTCACAGCCGATGTGGGGGTGCGCTACCAGAACTACTACGGCGACGGGGCGCGCACCTACGCGGTCGGGAAGATCTCGCCTGGCGCCAAGGAGCTTTGCGAGACGACGCGCCAAGGGCTTTCGGCCGGGGTCGCGTGCGTGCGCCCCGGCGCGAAGCTCTCAGAGCTGGCCCGGGCGATCCAGGCGGTGGCCCAGCGCAAGGGGTACGAGGTCGTTCGGAAGTTCGTCGGCCATGGGATCGGGACGGCCCTGCACGAGGATCCGCAGGTTCCCAACTTCGTCTCGCCCGACCTTCTCGCTAACGACGTCGTCCTCGAGCCGGGGATGGTCCTGGCGATCGAGCCGATGTTCACCCACGGGACCCACGACGTGGAAATCCTGAAGGACGGTTGGACTGTCGTGACGGCCGACCGCAAACTCTCGGCCCACTTCGAGGACACCGTGGTGGTCACAGCCTCCGGACACGAGGTGCTGACGCGCTGCAGCCAACAAGAGGGATAAGTGCTTGATGTTTATTGGGAATTTTGGATTTGGTGCTTAAAACTGTTGACATAAGAGACGTGACCCCAGTATCTTAAGGGGCTCTAACTATGGCGCGCATTGCCGGGGTGGACCTCCCCCCGAACAAACGGGCTTTTATCGCGTTGACCTATATCTTTGGGGTCGGCAAGAGCCGCTCCCACGACATCCTTTCTGCTCTTTCGATTGACGAGAACAAGCACGCCAAGGATCTCACCGACGACGAGGTGAGCCGCATCGCCGCCTACATCGACAAGAACTTCCCGGTGGAGGGGATTCTCCGCCGCGAGACCGCCCAGAACATCCAGCGTCTGAAGGACATCCGGTGCTACCGGGGGATGCGCCACATCCGGGGCCTGCCTGTGCGCGGCCAGCGCACGCGTACGAACGCCCGCACGCGTAAGGGGCCCCGCAAGACGGTGGCCGTGAAACGCAGCGTCAAGGAAATGTAGTCGGAAAGGAAACGCGTGGCCGCCAAGCGAGAACGCAAACAGGTGGAGAAGGCGATCGCCCACGTCAAGGCGAGTTTTAACAACACCATCATCACTGTCACCGACGCCGCTGGCGAGACGCTCTGCTGGGCCTCCGCCGGCACCGTCCAGTTCAAGGGGACCCGGAAAAGCACCCCCTATGCCGCCCAGCGCGCGGCCGAGAGCGCCGCGGAGAAGGCCAGAAAACTTGGCGTCAAGGAGATCGAGGTGCGCGTGAATGGCCCAGGGTCGGGCCGCGAGTCGGCGATCTCGGCGTTTCAAGGGGCGGGGATCCGGATCGTCTCGATCGAGGATGTGACCCCTTTGCCTCATAACGGCTGCCGGCCGCCGAAGCGAAGGCGAGTCTAGAGTGAGCTCCGAAATGAGAAATGAGAAATGTGAAATGTGGAAAACCGCATCTTGCCGTTTCATTTCTCATTCTCCAGTTCTCATTTCAAAAAGCGCTTTTTAAAGGAGCGAATGTGGCGCGTTGGGTGGATGCCAAGTGTCGATTGTGCCGCCGGGAGGGGATCAAACTCTACTTGAAAGGGGCCAAGTGCGAGAGCCCCAAGTGTCCGGTCTCTAAGCGCGAGACCACCCCCGGCATGCACCAGTCCCGCAAGCGCCCCACCGCCTATGCCATCCATATGCGCGAAAAACAGCGCGTCAAGCGTGTCTACGGCCTTTTGGAACGGCAGTTCAAGCGGGTCTTCTCCGAGGCGGGGCGCGCCAAGGGGAACACCGGTGAGAACCTCGTGCGGGGGATCGAGAGCCGTCTCGACAATCTTCTGTATCGGGCCGGATGGGCCGCCAGCCATGCCCATGCCCGGCAGGTCATCGCCCATGGGCACATCCGGGTGAACGACCGGCGGGTCGACATCCCCTCGTTCGTGGTCGAGTCGGGGGACCGCGTGAATCCCGTTCCCCGCGCGCGCTCACAAAAAATCATCCGGGCGGCCCTGGAGGAGACGCGCGGCCGCACGGTGCCCTCATGGATCCTGGTGGACACGGAGCAATTGGAGGTGAAGGTGACGGCCGCGCCGGTCCTGGCCGAAGTGCAGGTGCCGGTGCATGACCAGTTGATCGTCGAGTTCGCGTCCCGTTAGGGGAGCCCCGTCGGCGCAAACGGCGCCGCCCCCGAATGGGCGGCGGCGGGGCAAAAAAAAAGGAGAGATTCATGCGCATTCGCTGGCGCGGTTTTGAACTGCCCACAACGATCCAGTTCGACGCGGCGGCCCTGGGCCCCGCGTACGGCCGCTTCATGGCGGAGCCTTTCGAGCGCGGATTCGGCACGACGATCGGAAACAGCCTGCGCCGTGTCCTGCTCTCGTCTTTGGAGGGGGCGGCCGTGACGTCGCTTCGCGTCCCGGGGATCACCCACGAGTTTACGACGGTTCCAGGGGTCTTAGAAGACGTCACCGACTTGGTCCTGAACGTCAAGGGGATCCTGGTTCAGATGCAGACCGACGAACCCCGTCGCATCCGCCTCAAGGTTGACCGCAAGGGGCCCGTCACCGCGGGGGACTTCCAGACCGATCCCACGGTCACGATTGTCAACCCCGACCATGTGGTCTGCACCCTCACGGAGAAGCGCGAACTGGAGATGGAGCTCGAGATCCAGAAGGGGCGTGGCTATATGATCGCCGAGGACCTCATGCCCCAACAGAAGGACTTGGGGACGATCGCCGTCGACGCCAATTTCTCCCCTGTGCGCCGCGTCCGCTACAAAACCGAGGAGTGCCGCGTGGGGCAGGTCACCAACTATGACCGCTTGATCATGGAAATCTGGACCACGGGCGTGGTGACGCCCGAGATGGCGTTGGTCGAGGCCTCCAAGATCCTCCGCAAGCATCTGAACCCCTTCGTGCAGTATTTCGATTTGGGGCAGGAGCTCCAGCAAGAGAAAGTTCGCCAGGGGGAGCTGCGCGAGAAGTTGAAGCACAAGCAGGAACTCTTGGAGAAGTTGCGGATGCCCGTGGCGGAGCTGGATCTTTCTGTGCGCGCCTCGAACTGCCTGAACGCTGAGAATATCCGCACGATTGGGGAGCTCGTGTCGCGCTCCGAGCAGGACATGTTAAAGGTCCGCAATTTCGGGAAGACGTCGCTCGACGAGGTGAAGCAGAAACTCGTCGAGCTGGGGCTTTCCTTTGGAATGGTGGTGGACCTCGAGGAGCTGGCCGGCGCGGCGCAGCAGCAATCGGCGGCGCAGAGCTAGGTTTTGTCCGGTAATCCGAAAGGGTGCAAATGTTCAGTAAATTCGAAACAGATTTGTCAGACACAGCCTAACGGAAAGATTCCAGGGAGAGCGCACGTGAGGCACAGGAACCGCGGCAGGAAACTCGGCAGGAATTCCCAGGAGCGGCTCGCTCTGATGCGGGCTTTAAGCCGCGCCCTCATCCTGTCGGCCGACGGCCGTATTGTCACAACCCCGGCCAAGGCGAAGGAGGTCACCCCCTTCGTGCACCGCCTCATCACCCTGGGGCGGCGCGGGGATCTGGCGTCCCAGAGGCGCGCCCTGGCCCAGCTTCCCGATCAGGAGGTCATCGGGAGGCTTTTCAGGGTGATCGCCCCGCCGCTTGCCGCTCGCAACGGAGGGTACACGCGCATCCTGCATCTGGGGGGCGCCCACGGCCGGTTCAGGGCCTGGAGCGTCGGGGACGCCGCCGACAAGGTGCTTTTTGAGCTCGTGGACTTCAAGCCGGCCGACGCGCCCTCTGGCCACGATAAGGACAAGGGGACCGGCGAGCCCGCCAAGAAGGGGCTCATGGGGAAGATCCGGGAGCGCCTCCCCGGAAAGTCTAAATCCAAAAAAGAAGGTCAGAAGAAAGTTGCCACCTCCTCCTAAGGATTCGCGCGAAAATAACTGACAAAACTATCCATTAATCCTGCACGGTCCCTTATATGACGACCGCCCGACGACGGATCGGGGACTTTTACTCACCGGCTTGGGAGCTATTTCCTGCAGGATTGCTCGCGGCGCTCTTGGGGGTCTGCCTCAAGGTGGCGGCGGCCCGGGCCGCCGCGGCCGATGAGGCGCTCGCCCCCGCCGGGCCCGATTCCGACCTGTTTTTCTTTTCCGTCATAGGGATTCTCTTCTATATCGCGAGCAGTTTCGGGGGGTGCCTCGCGGTGCGCACGGACGACCCGGTGCGGGACGTCAACTGGTTCCTCGTGCGGTTCGATCCGGCGCGCGTCATGACCGATCCGGCGGCCAAGGAGCGCTACCTTGGCACCGTGGTCCGGATGATTTTTCTCGTCAAGACCGCCGTCCTCGCGGCGCTCCTAGGCGCTCAGATTTGGCTGTGCTTTCCTCGGTCGTGAATCCTCCCCTCGTTCTGGCCGGGTTGGGGCTTGCGGTCTCGGCCGGGTGCCTGGGGAGGCTCGCTCGCCCTGCGAGCGGCGAGTGCCCTCCTCCTTGGCCGTGGGGCGATGTCGGGGCGGTTTTCGCCGTGTGGATTCTGGCCGCCTCGTTTTTGGCCTGGATTTTTCCGGTTTGGCAGGGGGCGAATCCCTCGCGGATCGTCGCCGTCTCGTCCATTCACGCCCTGTCTGTCGTCGCGGCGGCGGCGGCCATCGCTTGGCGGCGCAGACGTTTTCATCTGCTGATGTGGGGAGAGAAGGGG
>SBBH01000001.1 GCA_005239795.1 Planctomycetales bacterium | reverse complement strand
GCAAGAGCCAGCGCCGCCAACCCCGCCCGTTTCATGGATGAGCATTTTAGGACGCCGCGCGGAAATAACTGCTGCGTTTAATTAAGATCGCCGCACGTGGATCGTGGTTCGTGAATCGTCGTTCGCCGTTCTCTTGCGAACCACGCGTCACGCACAACGCACCACGGTCCCCCTGCTGGCACTTTCCGGTATACTCCCCCTCCCATGCGCGTTTATCTCGAGTCCTTGGGGTGCCAGATGAACGTCCTCGACAGCGAGCTCGTCTTCGGAGAGCTCGCCAAGCGCGGCCATGCGCCCGTCGAAGCCCCCCATGAGGCCGAGATCGCGATCTTGAACACCTGCTCCGTGCGCCAGCATGCGGAAGACAAGGCGGTCTCGATCCTGGGGCAGTTCGCGGCCGCCAAGCGGAAAAAGCGCCTGAAAGTCCTCGGCGTCATGGGGTGCATGGCGCAAAACGAGAAAGGAAAGCTCTTCGACCGGATCGGCGAACTCGACTTCGTCGTGGGCCCCTCGCGGCTCGGGCGGATCCCTGATCTGGTCGATGAGGCCCTAGCCGGAAAAAAGCGGCTTCTCGAAACCGCCGGCGACATCGACCGCTTTCCCCTCCCCGACCACCGCCACCGGGAGAGAAAACTCCAAGCTGCGATTGAGGTCGCCTTTGGGTGCGACTACGTCTGCACCTTCTGCATCGTTCCGTTCACGCGCGGGCGCGAGGTGAGCCGCCCGATCCGGGAAATCGTCGACGAAGCGAAAAAGCTGGTCGACGACGGAGCGGTCGAGATCACGCTTTTGGGCCAGACCGTGAACGCCTACGGGACGTCCCTGGCGGACGGCTCCACGTTCGCCAAGCTCCTCACGGCGGTCCACGAGACCAAAGGCCTGAAACGCCTGCGCTTCATTACGTCGCACCCGAAATCGGTGACACCCGACATGATCCGTGCGATGCGGGACCTCCCGAAACTTTGCGAATACCTGCATCTGCCGCTCCAATCCGGCTCCGACCGGATCCTCTCACGCATGAAGCGGCTCTACACGGTGGACGAATACCATCGGATCCTCGCAGAGGTCCGCGAGAGCGTTCCGGAGATCGAGATCGCCTCAGACTTTATCGTGGGGTTCCCCGGCGAAACCGAAGAGGATTTTCAGGCGACCGCCGCCGCCCTGCGCGAGCTCGAGTTCTCCCAATCGTACGTCTTCAAGTACTCGACACGCCCCCGGACCAAGGCCTCGCAGTGGGAGGACGACGTCCCACAGGAGACCAAGGAGCGGCGAAACATCGAGCTCCTCGAGATCCAGCGCCAGGTCTCACTCGCCCGGAACCAATCCAAGATCGGAAAGACCGTCGAGGTCTTGGTCGAAGGCCCCAATCCCAAGAACGCCGCCCAGTGGATCGGTCGCTCGCGCCAGAATCAGGTGACCGTCCTCGCGGGAGAAGGCGTCCGCGCGGGCGACATCGTCGATGTGACAGTCGACGCCGCGACGCCGCTGACGCTCTTCGGTTCCTAACCTGCTTTTCTGACGCGCCCGGACTTGATGCACCGGGTGCAGACCTTGAGGCGCTTGACGGCGCCGTCCACCAACACCTTCACGCGCTGAAGGTTGGGGAGGAATTTCCGGACGGAAACGCCCGTGATCTTCTTCCCGACCCCCCCCTTCTTCTTCGCCAGACCCCGCCGGGAGATCTGGTTTCCGAACGCCAATGTTTTGCCGCAAATCGCGCACGCTCTCATAAAACCTCCTGGGTCAAAACACCAAACATCAAATGACAAACACCAAACAGTCCGGGCGAGGGGTCGGGCAGAATTCAGCTCTCCTTTGATGTTTGCCCTCCGGCTTTTGGTGTTTCCCTATTCATTCCTTACCCTTACCTCCTCCCCCGCCCTGCATACTCCAAGCGCCGGGGCCGGCCGCCATCACCACGAGAATCCCCCCCAGGATAGCAAGATCCTTCAAGAACATCATTTGCTCTTTCCAATCCGACAGGCCCTCGCGCAAAAGCCACACGGCGGGAGCCCACACCACGAAAATCAGGAACGCCCCGAGCTGTGTCCGATACCCCAGGAAGAGAAAAATCCCCCCCAGGAGCTGGGCCAGGATCGCCATCGCGGCAAAAAAGCCGGCGGCCCCGATCCCGCGCCCGGCGATGAGCCCTGCCGTCTCGGAAAAGTGCAGGACCTGCCGAATCGCGTAGCTCAGGAAAAGGACCGCCAGGAAGACCCGGCCGAAGAACGCCGCGAAATTCCTCAGGAAATTCACGCCGGGAGACTAGGGAACGGAGCGCAGGAATTCAAGGAAGGAGTCCGCCGAGTGGCTCCCCCACTCGCGGGCGAGCTCCGTTTTCCCGTCGGCCGAGAGGACGATATAGAGCGGCCGGGCCGGTTGACGGAACCTCTCCTCCTGGAGCTTCAGGTACTCCTCGGCGCGCGGTCCCGTGTCGGTGTCGAGCTTCACCGCCACGAATCTTTTCTTGAGCTCTTCCACCACCGCCTCCGCACGGAAGGCGTTCTTCTCGTTGTCTAAGCAGACCGATCAGGTGATCCCGGTGAAATCGAGAAGCAGATGCTTCCCGGAGCTCTTCGCCTGTGCCAGACCTTGGTCGAGATCCTTGAGCCACACCTCGTCCGCGACGCCAGAGCGGCCGTAATCCAAGGGAGGCAAAAACGCGTCCAGGAGCGGAAGCGACCTATCGTAAAACCCCTGACCGATCCAAAGGGTGAGCCCCGCAAAAGCCGCCGCCAGGATCCGCCGGGGTCCCCCCACGGGGCCCGGCTCCTCCCCGCGGAAAGTGCACCACCCGAACAAATAAAGCGCCGTGATCAAGGTGCAGAAGCACCAGGCCGCCAGCACCACCGGCCGCGACAGGATCCCCCACCCCATCACGTTCTCGGCCTTCGCGAGATACGCCATCACCGCCATGATCTCGATCCAGCCGAAGACGATCTTTGTGGCGTGCATCCAGCCGCCCGCCCGGGGGACCGAGGCGATATAGGAAGGAAAGAGCGACAGGAAGAAAAACGGCGTCGCCAGGGTCGCCGAAAAGACCAAGAGCCCCAGCACGGGCCAGAGCCGGTCCCCGCCGGCGGCGAGCACCAACAACGTCCCCACGAACTGCACCGTGCAGGTGAAGGAGGCGACGCTGAAGGCGAACCCCATGACGAGGACCCCTAGGGCACCGCTCCGGTCGGCGCCGCCCGCGGCGTTCACCACGAACGAGGGGAGCTGGATCTCAAACAGGCCGAACAGGGAGAGCGCAAAAATAAAGAAGAGCGCGGCGATCGTGAGATTCACCCAGGGGTTGGCGACAAAATTCACGATGTTGACGCCGATCACGACGGAAAAGAGAAGCCCGATCCCCGTAAAAGTCCCGACGATCCCCAGCGCATAGAGCGCGGCCAAGGCCACGGGGAGTTTCCCCCGGCGCTGGGCCTCTTTCGTAAAGAAAGAAACCGTGATCGGAATCATCGGATAGACGCACGGCATGAGAAGCGCCAGGAGCCCTGAGACGACCGCCAATAGAAGGAAAGACCAAAGCCCCTGGGCGATCGCCTGTTCGACGCTCCCTTGGCGGGGGGGGGCGGCCACGACAGAGGCTGAGACAGGAGCCGCGGCCCGCACAAAGTCGGGCCGGGCCGGACCGGCGGCCACGAGCACCTCGGCTGAAAAAGAGAGTGTCCCGGGCGGGAGGCAGGCTTCCTCTGTGCAGGCCATGTACTTCACCAGACCGGCCACGCGATAGGCGCCGGGCTCAAGCTCCGCGGGGACCTTCAGGGCCAGCGTGAACGACACCTTCCCCTCATGGACCGCCAGCCCCCCCTCCATAACGCGGGGAGGCGGCTCCCGCCACTCCCCCTGCGCCGCGAAAGGATGGCCTCCTTCAAGCATCAGCGTCGTGGGGAGCCCGACATCCCCCCCCAAACGGAGGGCATAGATGTGATAGGGGGGGGTCATCTCGACCGTGACCGCGATCTCAAAAGATTCCCCGGGCCGTATCTCGGCGCGGTCGACCGACGCTTGAAGAGAGACCGGCTGAGACGCGCCCTCGGTAGGGACCAGGGCCCAGACGGAGGGGGCCGGCGCAAGCGCCGCGGCCAGAAACACAAGAGCCCCCCCGATCCCGGCATGCCGCTTCATGGAAACCTCTACTATAGAATATAGAACCCGAGTCCCGGGATTCGGTTCCCTTTTTCAATCTCTCTCCCCCACCCTTTCTCCCTCTCTCCGATCCCTCCGATTCCCGATACAATCCCCCGCCATGTACCGCACGCACACCTGCGGCGAACTGCGCGCTCCCGACGCCAAGAAGACCGCGACGCTTGCCGGCTGGGTCCATGCGCGGCGCGACCACGGCGGGGTCGTCTTTATTGATCTACGTGACCGGTACGGACTGACACAGGTCGTCTTCAACCCGCAGGAGAAACCCCAGCTGGCGGACCTGGCCCACACCCTGAAATTCGAGGACGTGATCGAGGTCGCGGGGCTTGTCCGGCCCCGCCCCGAGGGAACCTTGAATCCCCACATCCCCACGGGCCAGATCGAGCTGGCGGCCGACCGATTGACCATCCTCAGCCGCGCAACGCCGTCCCCCTTCGAGATCGATCTCGCGCCGGGCCGATCGAAGGTGGCTGAGGAGACGCGCCTGACCTATCGCTACCTGGATCTACGCCGCGGCGCCATGCAGAGGAACCTCCTCCTACGGCACAAAGCGGCGATCGCGATGCGCAAATTCCTCGACGCGGAGTCGTTCCTCGAGATCGAGACACCTTTCCTCTATAAGAGCACGCCGGAGGGGGCCCGGGAGTTCTTGGTCCCCAGCCGCGCCAACCCCCACCAGTTCTTCGCGCTTCCGCAGAGCCCGCAGGTCTTCAAGCAGATCCTCATGGTGGCGGGATTCGACCGCTACTTCCAGATCGTCCGATGCTTTCGCGACGAGGACCTCAGAGCCGACCGCCAGCCCGAGTTCACGCAGCTCGATCTCGAGATGTCGTTTGCGCACCAGGGGGACATCCTGTCCCTCATCGAACGGCTCATGGCGGCCGTCCTCAAGGAATGCCTGGGGCGGGAGATCCCCCTCCCTTTCCGGCGCATCCCCTACCGCGAAGCGATGGACCAATGGGGCTCCGACAAGCCGGACCTGCGTTTCGGGATGGAGATTGCCGACGTCACGGAGGCGGTGCGCGCGAGCCCTTTCAAGGTGTTCTCGGAAACGGCCGCGCGCGGCGGCTCCGTGAAGGCGCTCGCCGTCCCCGGCGGGGCCGGGCGCTACGGGCGGGCACAGGTGGACAAGCTCGCCCAAAAGGCGGTGGCGCTCGGCGCCAAAGGGCTCGCCTGGGCCAAGCTCGAAAAAGCGGCCGCAGGATGGACAGGGCCGATCGCCAAATTCTTCGACGCGGCCGCTCAGAAGGAGATCGGCGCGCGCGCCGGCGCCAAGGACGGGGACCTCCTGCTCTTCGCCGCCGACAACTGGGAAAAGGCGTGCGCCGTCTTAGGGGGCCTGAGGCTCTCGATCGGCGCCGAGATGGGGCTCATCCCCGCCGACCGCTTCGAATTCGCCTGGGTCGTGGAGTTCCCGATGTTTTTCCATAGCGAGGCGGATGGAAAGTGGGTCGCGGGGCACCACCTCTTCACGAACGTCCACCCGGAGGATGCCGCCAAGATGGAGAAAGACCCCGGTGGAACGCGCTCGCTCCAGCATGATCTAGTCTTAAACGGCCATGAGATCGGCGGGGGATCGGTCCGGATCCACGACTGGGAGCTGCAGAGGAAGGTCTTCGGCATCCTGGGGATGACGGAGGAGGAGGCGCGCGAGAAGTTCGGCTTCTTCATCGACGTCCTGAAATCGGGCGCGCCGCCCCACGGCGGGATCGCGCTGGGGTTCGACCGGATCGTTGCCCTCGTGGCCGGCGAGGAGAATATCCGCGAGGTGATCGCCTTCCCAAAGACCCACAAGGGGACCTGCCTGATGACCGGGTCGCCCAGCCGCGTCACGGACAAGCAGCTCGACGAACTGCACATCCAGCTGAAGAAATAGAAGGTTGCCTTTCGTCGTTCGTCGCTCGGGATTCGCCTGCCTGCCGCGCCGCATCGGAAGGGGAGATGGCGCGCGGCGCAGGCAGGTCGTTCGCCGGACACGAACGACGATCGACGAAAATCAGTTGTCGACGCCGCGAATCTCCCTCGGGCTCTGGGACCGGGGGAAGGGGGGAGGGGTATCCAAATACTATAAAAGAGACTTGATCCTTTCTTTCTTCTTTGTTTTCTTTTCCACTGGCGTGCTGTCTTCCAAAAAACAGAAAAAGGCCGCGAGGCGGAGCCCGGGACCTGCCTGTGCCGGTACCT
>SBBH01000059.1 GCA_005239795.1 Planctomycetales bacterium | reverse complement strand
GCCGCCACGAATACTACCGGCTCATCTGGGGACTGCGTGCCCTCTTCGGAACGCTCGCACCTTGCAGAATCCACCTATGAACTGGGGAAACTCGTGACTCATGACCCATGACACATGACTGTATTGGGTTTACAATTCCCTCATGCCGTACTTGGCGGTCCAGGCGGGTCCCAACGCCGGCTCCAAACATCCCGTGGACGCGGAGAGCGTGATTCTCGGGCGCGGCCCAGGGACGATACAGGTTGACGATAAAGCGGCCTCGCGGCGCCATGCGGAGATCTTCCGTGTGGGGGAGCTCTGCTTCATCCGGGATCTCGAGAGCAAGAACGGCACCTACCTCAACGAAACCAAAATCACTGAGGAGATCCTCAAATCCGGCGACCGGATCCGGATCGGCTCGACCATCTATCTTTTCGCCGACGAGGCCGCGGAGGATCTCGCCGAGGCGGTGAGCTTCGGCGACAACAAGGATGAGGAGGGAGTCCGCCACGGAGAGACCACTTTTGTCGGCGGTCGCAAGCGTCCCTCGGATGTCGTGGGCGCCGACGAGGCCAGTCAGATCGAGATGCTGCGCAAGGCGGCGCAGACTCTCGCGACGATCCACGACCGCACAGCGCTCCGCCGGGCAATCCTGTCGGTGATTGCGAAGGCCGTCGACGCCGAGTTCGCTTATTTTTTCGTGACAGACGCGGCGACGGGGGAATGCAAGGGGCTCGCGCATTACGGCGAGACCGCTAATGTCAGCATCAGCCGTTCGATCCTGCACCACGCCTCCTCGCAGGAGGAGGTCGTCATGACGGAAGATGCTTCCGAGGACGAACGCTTCAAGGGAAAGCAGTCGGTGGTGCTCCGGAAGATCCATTCGGTCCTCTGCGTCCCCCTGGGGCGGGACCGCCCCGCGAGCGCCGTCGTCTATCTCGGGCGCGACATGATGCGGCGCGCCTTCACTGAGCGGGAGATGCGTTTTGCGTCTCTCTTGGGGAACATGGCGACGTTGGCCCTGGAGGCTGCCTCTGTCCATGAGTCCCAGCAAGAGATGCTTCTGGCGACGGCCGGGGCGTTGGTGCGCGCCCTTGAGATACGCCACCCGGAGATGACGGGGCATTCCGAGCGGGTCGCCGGGATCAGTTTTGCGATCGCCAAGGCGATGGATTTTCCTTACGAGGAGTGCCGTCGGATCCAGATTGGCGGGCTCCTCCACGATATCGGGAGACTCGCGGCCTCGGACGAGGAGCAGACGGCCCATCTCTCGGAAGGGGCTTGGGTTGATCCCGAAGCCCGCCACGCGATTGCGGGAGAGCAGATCCTCTCCAAAATACCGGGGTTTGCGGATATCACCGCCGCCGCCGCATGCCACCACGAGCGGGTCGACGGCTCGGGCGTTCCCCGGGGTCTTGTGAACGCCAGGATCCCCGTTATCGGGCGGGTGGTCGCCGTCGCCAACGAACTCGATAACCTAACGACGCGCGGCGGCGCGCAAGGGACAGGGATATCCCTCAAGGACGCTTTGATCAAATTGGGGCAGGAGGCGGGGAAAATTTTCGACACGGAAGTGGTCAGGGCCCTGCTTCTGGCGTACAGGCGCGGGACGCTGCACGGGGAGTTTTTCGCCGGCTGATGGCAGAGCAACCGTCAAAGAAGGAGTTCGCTTCTTTCTCGCTCCAGGAGGCCGATGCGTCGATCCGCCGTGGGAACGAGGCGGTCAAGGAATCCCGCTATGAGGACGCCTACTGGGCTTGGAAGGAGGCGCTCGAGATCGATCCGACGCGCCGGCAGATGGTGGAAAAGAGGCTCATGACTCTGCGCGCGAGGCTTGTGGCGCCGGCTCTGCAGGAGGCGCGCGCCGCAGCCCAGGCGGGCCGGCATCGCGAGGCCGCCCAGCTTTATCGGAAGGTCCTGGGGTTCGAGCCAGACGACGTCCCCAGCCGCGTCGAGGCCCGCGAGGGGCTCGATCGCTCGGAGAGGATCGACCGCATGGGCCGGCGCGCCCGGGTCCTGGCCGAGGGGGGGGCTGTGTTGGCCGGAATCGTTCTCTTTGCGTATTTCGTCTACCGGATTCTGCAGTGATCATCTCCCGGCCGCTGCTGCCGGTCGATCCTCTGTCGCTCGAAGCAATCGAGACCGATTGCCTCGTCCTGGGGAGCGGCGTGGCGGGCCTGCGCGCGGCGATCGCGGCCGGCTCTAAAAAGGGCGAGGTGGTGGTGGCGACCAAAGGGGCCCTTTCCGAGGGGGCGACCGACTGGGCCCAGGGAGGGGTCGCCGCGGCCCTAGCTCCCGGCGATTCCGTCGCGAGCCACCAGGCTGACACAGCCCGCGTCGGCCTGGGGCTTTCCGATCCGCGCGCGGTCGAGATCCTGACGCGCGAGGGGCCGGCCCTGGTTCTGGAGCTGGTGGACTGGGGGGCCCAGTTCGACGTGAAGGACGGGACGTTCGAGACTGTGCGCGAAGGGGGGCACTCCGCGCCGCGGGTCCTCCACGCCCTCGGGGACGCCACGGGGCACGAGATCGAGCGGACCCTGATCCGGCGCGTGCGCCAAGTCCCTTCCCTGACAATTCTGGAGCATCTTTTCGCGATCGACCTCATCGTCGAGGGGGGGCGGTGTCTCGGGGCTCTCTGCTGGTCGCCGCCGGGCCTCCTGCGCGTGATTTGGGCCCGCGCGACGGTGATTGCCACCGGCGGCGCGGGACAGCTCTACCGCGAGACCACGAACCCCGCCGTCGCCACAGGGGACGGACCCGCGATGGCCTACCGCGCGGGGGCGGCGCTCACGGACATCGAGTTCATGCAGTTCCATCCGACGACGCTCTACGTCGCCGGCGCGAGTCGTATGCTCATCTCCGAGGCGGCGCGCGGCGAAGGAGGGGTCCTCCGGAACCGCGCCGGCGAGCCCTTCATGGAGAAAGTCCATCCGGCCGGGGGGCTCGCCCCACGCGACGTGGTGAGCCGAGCCATTCTGGAGGAGATGCGCCGGACGGGGGAGACGCACGTCTTCCTGGACCTCACGCATTTGGGAATCAAGATGTTGGCGCGGCGCTTCCCCCGCATCCGGCAGGTCTGCGCTTCGTTCGGGATCGACATCGCGCGCGATTGGATCCCCGTGCGCCCGAGCGCCCACTATTTTCTAGGGGGGGTCCGCGCCGACTTCGACGGCCGCACCGACGTCGAGGGGCTTTACGCCTGTGGGGAGGCGGCCTGCGTCGGGATCCACGGCGCCAACCGCCTGGCCTCGAAT
>SBBH01000018.1 GCA_005239795.1 Planctomycetales bacterium | reverse complement strand
GGTCCGCCAACGTCTGGAGGAAGATGTTGCCGGCGAACAGGCTCGGTGCCGCGAGAGCCGCCGCTGTAAAAAGAGAAACAGTTTTTGCTTTGATCTTCACAGGAACCTCCGTCCTTCCAAGACCAGAGGGGGAGAGGGATTTCATCGGGCGGGCCCCCCAGACATCACCCGCCTGACGCTTTTTTCATCGGCAGGAGGGGCGCCGGAGGTTGAGGGTTTTTCTCGCGGCCCGTGCGGGTCGCGGGTGACAGGCGTTTTTGTATCAGGTATAACCCTGGCCGATGCCCGGCTGGCGAGCGCTGGCGGACAAGGTTCTCGCAGGAGCGCCCCCTTCGCGAGAAGAGGCGCTCGCGGTCCTGGCGGCTCCCGACAGCGCTGTCCCTGAAATCCTTGCCGACGCCTACCGGGTCCGCTTCCATCATCATGGGAACCGCGTCAAGATCCATATCCTGGCGAATGCCAAAAGCGGCCATTGTCCGGAGGACTGCGCCTTCTGCGCGCAATCGGCGCATGCCGAGAGCCCCATCGACCGCTATCCGCTTTTGACGGCCGATGACCTGGTGGCCCAGGCGAAGGAGGCCCGCGCCCGCGGCGCCTGGAAGTTCTGCATTGTGACGGCGACGCGGGGCCCCTCGGATCGCGACTTAGACGCCGTGTGCGAAGCGGTGCGGCGCATCAAACGCGAGGCGCCGATCCGGATCTGCACGTCGTTGGGGTTGTTGACGCCGGAGAAGGCCCGTCGGCTCGCCGAGGCGGGGGTCGACCGGTTCAACCACAACCTCGAAACCTCCCGAAAATTCTTCCCGGAAATCTGCTCCACACACACCTACGACGACCGCATCGAGACGCTGCGCTTGGCTAGAGAGGCGGGGATGGAAACCTGCTGCGGCGGGATCGTCGGGATGGGGGAGTCGGACGCGGATGTCGTGGACCTGGCCTTCGCCGCGCATGCGCTTGAAATCGACTCGATCCCCGTGAATTTTCTCGATCCGCGGCCGGGGACTCCCTTGGCCGGCCGGATGCGTCTGACGCCGCTCTACTGTCTCAAGGTCCTGTGCCTCTTCCGGTTCGTCAACCCTGCCAAGGACATTCGCGCGGCCGGCGGGCGCGAGGTGAATTTGAGGACCCTCCAGCCTCTGGCGCTCTATCCGGCCAATTCGATCTTCACGGAAGGGTATCTCACCACAGGCGGCCAAGAGGCGAACGAGGACCTCCGGATGATCCGCGACATGGGCTTTGAAATCGTCACGGAAGCCGCCGCCGGGACCTTAGAGGGAGCAGCGCTGTGAGTGTCCTGGCGCGCATGGCGGGGTCGGGCCACGAGCAGGTGCTCTTTTGCGAGGACCCCCGGGTGTCCCTGAGGGCGATCATTGCCATCCATGACACGACGTTGGGGCCGGCCCTGGGAGGATGCCGGATGTGGGATTATGCCGGCGAGGAGGAAGCTCTGACGGATGTCTTGCGCCTTTCCCAAGGGATGACCTACAAGGCGTCTCTCGCGGGATTGGATCTGGGGGGCGGCAAATCGGTGATCCTGTCTCCGGGGCTCCTGGCGGGCGCCCCCCGCGAGGCGCTCTTTGCGCGCTTCGCCGATTTCGTGGAATCCTTGGGGGGGCGCTATATCACGGCCGAGGATGTTGGGACCACTGTCGAGGACATACAGACGGTCGCGAAGCGCACGCGACATGCCGTCGGGCGGTCGCTTTCGGCCGGCGGGAGCGGCGATCCCTCGCCCCTCACGGCGTGGGGGGTTTTTTACGGGATACGGGCCTGCCTCAAGGAGGTGTTCGGGGATGACGTCCTCAAGGGGCGCACCGTCGCGATCCAGGGGGTCGGAAAGGTCGGGATGCCTCTGGCGCGGCTCCTGGCCGAGGCGGGGGCACACCTGGTGGTTGCGGACCGCGACCCCCAGCTGGCCCAGACCGCCGTTTGGGAGCTTGGGGCCCGCGAAGCGCCGCAGGATGCGATCGTCGAGGTCCCTTGCGACGTTTTCGCCCCGTGCGCCCTGGGGGGAATTTTAAACGACGACACGATACCGCACCTAGCGTGCCGCATGGTGGCAGGAGCGGCCAACAACCAGCTTCTCGAGCCCCGGCACGGGAAGATGCTGGCTTCACGCGGGATCCTCTACGCGCCCGACTACGCCATCAATGCCGGGGGGCTCATTAATGTCGACATGGAACGGCGTCCCCCTTACAGCGTGGAAGCCGCGCGCAAGCGCGTCGAGCGCATCCAAGACACGCTTCTGGCGGTGTTTCAGAAAGCCAGCCAGGAACGGATCCTTCCTTTCGAAGCGGCCGGGAGGCTTGCGGAGGAACGGATCGGCCAGGCACGCCGGGCCCGGACGGCAAAACCTTCCGCCGCGTCGGCGGCCAGGGGGTAGAATGACTCGCCAAGGATCGGGTGTCGGTCGACCGGATCGTTGAACGGTCTTAAGAGCCGGACAGGAGGAGAGCCATGCAAGGGGCGGGCGGGAAGAAGATGAGGATCCTGATTGCTGAGGACGACACGAACATCCGCAACATTCTTCAGTTTACCCTCGAAGGGCGCGGCTATGAAGTTGTCGCAGTGGGGGACGGTAAGGCGGCCCTGGAGCAGTCCCGTGCGGCCAGGCCCGATCTTGTGATTCTTGACGTCATGATGCCGCACAAGAACGGCCTGGAAGTCTGCTATGAGCTCAAGAATGATCCCAAGATGGAGCATGTCCCGGTTCTAATCGTGACGGCTCTGACCCAAACCTCCACGAAATCTGACGATTACTGGAAGACCCGTTCGCGCGCCGACGATTTCATCACAAAGCCTTTCAAAACGGCGGATCTTGTGAAGCGCGTCGAGACCCTCATGATGAACGCGCGACCCGAAGGGGAAGGGAGGGGAAGACTTCGGATCTAAACGCCAAACACCAAACGTCCAAACACCAAGCAAACGGACAAACGGCAAACAGCAATGACCCAAACCTGGAAGTGGAGCGCCAGCGGGGCATTTTGGGGGTTTCCGTTTCGCCGTTTGTTTGATGTTCGCTTTTTGGTGTTTGGTGTTTTCCCGCGAGGGGTCTGATGCGCGTTCGCTTTTGGGGCGTCCGGGGTTCGATCGCGGCTCCCGGCTCCGAGACCGTCAAATATGGCGGGAACACTGCCTGCGTCCAGGTGACGGCTCCCACGGGGGAGGTCCTGCTCCTGGATGCGGGGACCGGGATCCGGGGGGCGGGGCAAAAGATCGTCTCAGACAAAGGGCCGCTGTCGATTGCCCTTCTCATCACGCATACGCATTGGGACCACATTCAGGGATTCCCCTATTTCATCCCGATCTATTCGCCGAGGTTCGCGATCGATCTCTTCGGCCCGCGCCTCCCGCATCGCAACATCGAGGAGATCTTTGCCATCTTCTTGTCCCACGAGTTCCATCCGGTTCGAAAGATGGAGCTGGCGGCCCGCATCCGCTACCGGGACCTGGGGGAGGAGGCGTTCCGGCACGGCCCCTTCGCGGTCACGACGTGCTACGCACACCATCCGGTAGTGGCGCTCTCTTACCGGATCGAATGTCAGGGAAAGACGGTCGTTTACACCGGCGACCACGAGCCGTATTTCGTCGTCGATGGGAAGGCGACCGAGCCCGGATTGCCTGAGCGGATGGAGGTTGCCAACGCCCGATACACTGATTTCGCGCGCGGGGCGGATCTCCTCGTCTGCGATGCCATGTACACGGCCGAGGAGTACGCCAAGAAGAAGTTGTGGGGACACGGCTCGATCGACGACGCGGTGGGCCTGGCTGCCTCCGCGGGCGCAAAGCGCCTGGCCCTTTTCCACCACGAGCCCAATTACGCCGACGCCTTCCTGGATGACATCGACGCCCATCACTTGCCTCGGCTCAAGGAGCGTTTTTCCGCGCCGAATCTCGAGGCCTTCTTCGCGCGCGAAGGGCTGGAAGTCACCCTTTAGTGGCCGGCGGCGGGGAGGCGCCGGCTTCACTTGGGGCTTGAGGAAAAAAATCCTCGGAGGGGACTGGCGCCAGTCGGCGCACGGCAGCGTTGCCGCCGTTTTTTCCTCAAGCCCTTGGGTTTCGTCTTCTGCGCCAGATGCACGAGGACCCCCCCTGCGTCCTCCGGGTGGAGGAACGCCTCGTCCCAATGGACCCCCTCGAAGAGGCAATCCTCCGGGTAGCGGATCCGTGCGGCGATCGCGTACCCTTTAGTTTCGAGTGCCTGTATCGCCGTGTCGAGATTCTTCACCTGGAAGGTCAGGTGATGGACTCCTTCGCCCCGTTTTTCCAGGAACCGAGAGATGACGCCGGGCCCTTCCGCGGGGGACAGAAGTTCGAAGGTGAACCCGCCCAGGGTGAACGGAGCGTATCGGAAATTCTGCCCCGGGATGTCGTGGACGGGGCCGAACCGCGCCCCAAACGTCCGCTCGAAGAACTGGCGCGTCTTCGCGAGGTCCCGCACCGCCAACCCCAAACGGTCAACCTTGATGACGCCGACATCGCGGTTGGGCATTTTGGGAGTTTTGGATTTTCCCATCGGGGCGAGTATAGCAGGGGAGCGCCGCAGGATCGGTTTCGTTTTGGCGCGGGATGGCTACAATGTCTCGTCATGGAAACCAGTCCCCTTCGCGCCGGGGACGTCATCGGCGGATGCCGGGTCATCGACAAGCTGGGAGCCGGCGCAATGGGGGTTGTCTACAAGGCCCATCATATCGGCCTCGATAAGATCGTGGCCGTCAAGGTCCTGAACCCGGTTTCGAGCGCCGATGGGTTGTTCGTCGAGCGGTTCGTGCGGGAGGCCCGTTCGGCCGCCAAACTCGAACATCCCAATATCGTCCAGGTCTACAACGTCGGCGTCGAGAGGGAGCGGTATTACATCATCATGCAGTTTGTCGAGGGGGAGAGCCTCCAGGACGTGGTGGAGCGCGAAGGGCGCCTTCCCCTGGCGCGCGCCAGCCGCATCGTGCGCTCGGTGGGGCTGGCTCTGACGGAAGCGCATCTTAAGAAAATCGTCCACCGCGACATCAAGACCGCCAATATTTTAATCGGCGCCGACGGCCGCGTGCGCCTGACCGATTTTGGCCTGGCGCGCACGGTCGAGACGAATACGGAGCTCACGGGGACCGGCACCATCATGGGGACGCCCGGCTTCATCGCCCCGGAGGTCCTGCAGGGGGCGCCGGCCGATTACCGCGCTGACCAATACGCCGTCGGCGTCGTCTACTACTGTCTGCTCTCGGGGATCCTGCCGTTTAGGGGTAAGACCCCCTACGAGGTCTTCTCGCGGCAGTTGACCGAGGAGCCTGCCGCTCTCTCGCAGGTAGCGCCGGAGGTGCCCGACACAATCGTGGAGCTCGTGCATGTCGCCATGGCCAAGGATCCCACGAAGCGCTTTTCCTCCATGCCGGAGTTCGTGCGGGTTCTCGACCAGCGTTGGCGAGAGCTGTCCGCACCTCCCTCACCAGGGGAGCCGGCGGCGAGCACCCGGAAGAAGGAGAAGGACTCGGGCCGCATGGCTCCGGTCCCCTGGAGCGAGCATGCCCGGCGCGTTGAGCGCACGGAGGCGCGCAGCCGCCTATTCCGGAACGCTGCCTCGTGGCTGTGCCTGGTGTGCGCCTTCGCCCTTGCGTTCGCGCTCGCTTCGAGCGGCGTCGCCGCGGTCGATCCGCAGGATCCGGTTCTCGTTTTCACTCCGTTCACGGCGCCGTTTTCCGTTGAGGACGTCCATTTTCTGCATCGCGCGGGGCTGGCGTTTTTGGGCGTGGTGACGTTCGTGGTCGCTTTCGTTATCAACCGCCGCCAGCTTTATTTTTCTGCTTCGCCGGCGGCGGCGATCGTCTGCTTTTTCCTGGCTCTGGGGAGTTTTTATGACGGAATTTTCATGGAGGCGATCCGGCTGGGCGCGAATTCCTCAGCCAGCCCTCCCCTTTGGAAAACTGTTGGTCAAGGGTTGTTGACCCCTCTCAATGAGGTGGTCTTGGGTTTGGCGGCCTTAGGGGGCGCGCTCGCTGTTCTCCTGAGGGGTCGCGGGCAATGGGGTAGGCTCGTGGCAGCCCTCCTCCTGGGCACGGCCGGGTTTTCGGCTCTTTACAGGTTCGCCATAGCGGGGGTCCGGGAGGAGTTTGCTCGCCAGGACACGGCCCCCTGGGACGTCGGCGATTTCCACAACGTGCTTTTCGCGGTTTTCGCGATCGCCCTGGCGATCGCGGTCGTGGCGAGCGCCCCCGCCCGGCGCTCTCTGGGCATGGTTTTCCTAACGGGATTCCTTTTCATCGTGGCGGCGGCGTCCCTGTATGCCTTCGGGGGGCTTTGCGCCGTTTCTCCGGAGACTCTTAAGGAGCATGCCTGGTTGGAGGTCCTCTGGGCACCGATCGCCAGGTTTCCGGCAAGGCTCATGAGCGAGTCGGGGTTTTTAGGGATCGCCTTAGCTCTGGCGGCCTGGGGGGGGACATTTCTCTATCTTCGCCCAAGAGCTTGGTCATAAATTATTTAATTAAGTATTTTATGACTTTTTGATCTATTTTTTGAGGAGGGTATAATAGGGTTTCCTATGTCACAGCCGCTCGATTTCGAGCAGCCTCTTCGGGTCCTTCGGGAAAAGATCACCGATCTCAAAAAGGTCGCCGAGACCCAGAAGATCGACCTTTCCGAAGAGATCGCCACCCTCGAGCAGAGGGCGGATCGCCTCACGAAGGAGATTTTCGCGTCGCTCACCCCCTGGCAGAGGGTTCTCCTGGCGCGGCATCCCCAGCGCCCTCTGGCCGAGGATTACATGAAGGCGTTCTGCCGAGATGTGATTGAACTGCACGGCGACCGGGCCTTCCGCGACGACAAGGCGATCCTGACCGCATTCGCCACGATCGACGGGATCCGGATGCTTCTTGTGGCCACGCGGCGCGGCAAGACTCTCCAGGAACGGGGCGATTTCAACTACGGCATGCCGCATCCCGAGGGATATCGCAAGGCGATCTTGAAGATGCGCCTGGCCGAGAAGTGCCAGCTTCCGATCGTGGTCCTCATCAATACCCCGGGGGCATATCCGGGGGTGGGGGCGGAAG
>SBBH01000038.1 GCA_005239795.1 Planctomycetales bacterium | reverse complement strand
TACAGACCTATCGGTCCTATGGCGGGTCCGCCGTCGCTTCCCATGCGGCAAGCCGCATGGGCATAGGCGGAAGGGAGTAGCCGCCGCAAGGGGGCGCTTCCGTGCAGAATGTGAACCGGAAGGGCTGCAATAAGAGCGACCGCCTGCAAGCGGGGAAATGTCTCCCGGAAGGAGTGATCGACATCAGGGGATGATCCCTGGAACTGTACGGCAACGGGGCAATGCTCTAATAAGCGTTTTTGCTCACAAGTCCCTTGAAGGGTGTCAGCGCCATGATCCAGAGGTCGAACCCCACCGACCAGTGTTCGATGTAGTAGAGGTCGTACTGGATCCGTTTGTCGAGAGAGGTGTTCCCCCGCCAGCCGTTCACCTGCGCCCAGCCGGTGATCCCGGCTTTCACCTTGTGGCGCAGCATGTACTGGGGGATTTGTTTCTTGAACTCTTGGATGAAGACGGGGCGCTCGGGACGGGGCCCCACGACGCTCATCTGTCCGGCCAGGACGTTTAAAAATTGCGGGAGCTCGTCGAGACTCGTCTGGCGCAGAAAGGTTCCCAAGCGCGTGCGGCGGGGATCTTCAGGGCTTGCCCAGACGGCGCCGGTTGCCGCCTCGGCATCGGACCGCATCGTGCGGAATTTGAGCATTCGGAACGTTCTGCCGTCGAGCCCCATCCGCTCTTGCGTGTAGAAGACCGGCCCGGGAGAGGTGAGTTTGATGGCGATCGCGATGGCCAGCATCGGGATCGCCGCCGCGGCCAGGATCGCCAGAGACACCGCGATATCGAGCGCGCGCTTGGCGACCCGGTTCCAGCCCACGAGCGGGCTTTCGCGCAGGCTCACCAGAGGCAGGCCGTCCAGTTCCGAAATCGACATGTTGAGGGGTCCGAACGCGGCCAGGTCCGGGACGATCCGCACGTCGACCACTTCCGTGGAGAGCGCCGAGAGAAGCGCCGGAAGCTTCTGGTTCTCTGAAAACGGCAGGGCGGCGATCACCTGGTCGATCCCCTTGGCCGCGATCACGGTGTGCGCGTCTCGAAGCGTCCCCAGGATCGGGATCCCGGAGAGCGAGCACCCCTGCTTTGCGGGGTCGTCGTCCAGGAACCCCCGCACCACAAGCCCTGTCCACCGGTTTTCACCGATGGCATGGGCGACCCTTTGGGCGAGGACCCCTGCGCCGCAGAGGAGGACGTGGCGCTGGTTCCAGCCGCGCTGGCGCGCCCGCCGCAGGAGCGCTCGGGCCACGAGATGCATCGTCGAAAACGCCGCCGCGGAAGTCCCTAGGAAGAGCAGATGAAAGGCGCGCGAAAAGGAGGCCTCGTGCTGGAAGAAATTCTGGAAGGCGAGGATCAACAGAAACGCCAGCCCCGAGGCTTTTGCGATGTCGACAACTTCCGCTAAGAGTTGGCGCTCACGCCGCGGGCGGTAGGCGCCGCAGGCTCGGAGCGCCACGTGTATCGCGAAGAGCACCATCGGCAGCGCTTCCAGATGAAGGTCGCGCGGGGGAGGAGGCTTTTTGACGCCCCGGGCCCACACGATCAGGGGGTCGAGGAACGACGTATCGAAAAGGAGCGCATAAAGCCCCCACCAGAGGCCGGCCGCGAGGAGGAGGTCGGCCGCCATGAGAAACGAGACAAAGAGTTGAGCGTGGCGTTTCAGCATGTTGTATGAGCTCTTCTATCAAACACGGCAGTTATTTCCGCACGGCTCCCTAGTTTTTCGCTTCTTTCTTGTCCCACTCGATCCGGATCTTTTCCGAGCGGGACAGGGCCAGCTCGTGGGGCCGGTGGGCCAGATCCGTCAACAGCACCGTGTCGATCCGGACGCCGTCGACAAACGTCCCGTTGACGCCCAGCGCCGTGATTTCCACGCGTCCCTCGTCAAGGACGCGCACCTTGACATGGCGCCGCGACACCGCGCGGAATTCCGGGGGCGCCTCGGCTTCGCGTTTCCCTTCGGCGACCCATCGAGGGCTCTTGCGCAGGGACAGTCCGCAGGAGCGGCTGCGCCCTATGATGAGTTCCTGACCGCGTTCCACCCAGCACGTCTGGCCTGCCAGATATCCCGCCAGGCCGGTGAGTGTCAGGCGGCCCATCGCCCCAGTATAGCGGTCCAGGGTCTTTCTTAGTGAGTCCGGGTATTCGGCAGATGACACAGCGAGCTCCTCTTCTCCAACTTTCGTTTTTTTATTTTTTTGTTTCGACGATTCTTTCCTATTCTAATAAATACGGGGACGAGTATCGGTGTTTGATGATCACGTCTTCGTATTGAGATGAAACTTGTTGACGCGCCTTGAGGGGGCCTCTTACGATTCGCCCCTTTTCGCTTCGGAAATTTCGGCAGGGCCGGTGCGGATGGCGGGGCCCATAAGCGGGGGAGGCGGTAGGACGCAAAAGATGGGTGCGCAACCGCAGGCACAAGCGACGAAGGGGGATCCGGAGGTCTGGCGCGAGATTCTTGCCCAGATCGGACGCGTCGTCAGCAAGCCGCAGTTTGCCACCTGGTTCCCGTCGGTCTGTGCCCGGGTCGTGAGCCGCGAGCGGCTCGAGCTCGAGGTCCCGAACGTCTTCATCAAGAGCTGGCTCGTCCAGCATTATCAGAAGGTGATCCAGGAGGCGACGTCGCGGGTCTTAAACGCGACCCCCGAGATCATTTTTCACGTTGTCCTGGCCGCCGAACCAGTGGCGCCCGAACCCGCTCCTACGGCAACAACATCTTTTCCGGCATCCGTCTCCGTGGGAAACGATGACGCGTCGTCGTTCTCCTTGAACGAGGAGTACACCTTCGAGAATTTTGCGGTGGGGCAGTCGAACCGCCTCGCCTACGGCGCCGCCCAGCTCGTGGCGGAGGCGCCGTCGCACACCTACAACCCCCTTTTCCTGTATGGCGACGTGGGGTTGGGGAAGACCCATCTCCTGCAGGCGATCTGCCACGAGTTCAAGCGCAAGCATCCGCATCTAAAACTCCGTTACATTTCCTGCGAGGCGTTCACGAACGACTTCATCGCGGCTCTGGCCACCAAGCAGGCCAAGATGATCGACCGGTTCCGCGAGCGCTACCGAAAGGTGGACGTCCTGCTTGTCGACGACATCCACTTCCTGGCCGGGAAATCCAGCACCCAGGAGGAGTTTTATCACACGTTCAACGCGCTTTTCTCCGACAAGAAGCAGATCGTGCTCTCCTCCGACGGGCCGCCCGAGGCGATCCCCACGATCGAGGAGAGATTGCGCTCGCGGATCAAGTGGGGGATGGTCGCCTCGATCGAGAAGCCCGACTATGAGACCAGGGTCCTGATCTTGAAGAAGAAATCCGAACTGCGCGGGACCCCGTTCCCCAACGACATCGTGACATTCCTGGCTTCGCACATCGACACGAACGTCCGGGCGCTCGAGGGGGCCGTGGTGAAGCTGAACGGCCATGCGCTCATCACGCACCGCCCGATCACGGTGGATTTAGCGCGTGAGGTCTTCAAAGAGTATCTGCGGGAGGCGGGCTCGCCGGTCTCCCTAGAGGAGATTCAGTCTGTCGTTACCGGGCACTATCAGGTGCGCCTGGCGGAGCTCCAGTCGAAGAAGCGCAACAAGGCCGTGGCCTTCCCGCGCCAGATCTGCATGTATTTGGCGCGCCGCCTCACGGCCAACTCCCTGGAGGAGATCGGCCGGTACTTCGGAGGGCGAGACCACTCCACCGTCATCTATGCCTGCGACCAGATGGCCCGGCACATCGACGAAGATCCTCAGCTCCGGTGGCAGATCGACGCGTTTACGGCGAAACTCAAGCGGAAATCCTGAAGGGAGCGTTTTATGGCCAAAGCCGCGCTCGCACGCGCAAAATCCGACTCAAGTGACATCGCCAAGCCGGTCCTGGCCGACGCGGGGCGCCTCAAGATCGAGTGGGCCGATGCCCAGATGCCGGTCTTGTCCGCGATCCGCGAGCGCTTCAGGAAGGAGAGGCCGTTCGCAGGCTTAAACATTTCGGCCTGCCTCCATGTCACGAGCGAAACCGCGAACCTCGTGCGGGCCCTGGCGGCCGGCGGGGCAGACGTGATGCTCGTGGCCTCGAATCCCCTCTCTACGCAGGACGACACGGCGGCGGGGCTCGTCAAACATTACGGGATCAGCGTCCAGGCCCGCCGCGGCGAGGACCGCGCCACCTACTACCGTCACCTCGCGGCGGCCTTGGAGCGGCGTCCCCGCCTCACCTTGGACGACGGAGCGGACTTGGTGACGCTCCTCCACCAGAAATACACCGGCCAGATCGATGACATCGTCGCGAGCCTTGAGGAGACCACGACCGGCGTCATCCGCCTGCGGGCCATGGCCGCAGACGGCGCGTTGAAGTTGCCTGTATTCGCGGTGAACGATGCCGACACCAAGCATCTGTTCGACAACCGCTACGGGACGGGCCAGTCGACCGTCGACGGGATCCTGCGCGCGACGAATCTTCTCCTGGCGGGCCGGCGCTTCGTCGTGGCCGGCTACGGCTGGTGCGGCAAGGGGCTCTCATCCCGCGCGTCGGGCTTGGGCGCGCGTGTCATCGTGACGGAGGTCGATCCCTTAAGAGCTCTCGAGGCGACGATGGACGGATTCGACGTGATGCCGATGCGGGAGGCCGCGCGCCAGGCCGACATCCTCTGCACCGTGACGGGGAACACCTCGATCCTGCGGAAAGAGCATTTCAGGCTTCTAAAAGATGGCGCGGTGATCGCCAACTCCGGCCATTTTAATGTCGAGATCGATCTGGTGGCCTTGGCAGCGATGAGCCGCAAGGTCGTCAAGAACGTCCGCCCGAACCTCGACGCCTATCACCTCAAAGATGGGCGTAAGCTCTACCTGGTGGGGGAGGGGAGGCTTGCGAACCTCGCGGCGGCCGAAGGGCATCCGGCGGCGGTGATGGACATGAGTTTCGCCGTCCAGGCCCTCACCGCCGAGCACGCCGTCACGCAGGCGAAGGCCAAGCGATTCAGCGCCACGGTTTACGAGGTGCCCCGCGCGATCGACCGCGCGGTGGCCCGCTTGAAGCTGGCGACGCTCGGCATCCAGATCGACCGCCTGACGGCCGAGCAGGCGAAGTACCTCGCGAGCTGGCAGGAAGGGACGTAAGCGGAGAAACACCAAACAGCGTCTCTAAGCGTATGCGCTCTTTGCCGCGGGCTATTTGATGTTTGGTGTTTGTTTTTGTTTTTTTGATGTTTGCTTTTATGGGGGTATACTCCCCTCCAGGTTTCATTTATTCATTTTTCAGTGGTCTTGTAGAAAGGAGGAGAGAATGAAACGCAGCGCAAGGGGGTTCACGCTGGTCGAGCTGTTGGTCGTGATCGCCATCATCGGTCTTTTGGCAGGTCTTCTGCTTCCCGCGGTGTCGAAGGTCCAGGCGCAGGCCAAGATCCGGCAGTGCCAGGCGAACCTGAAGGACATGGGACTCGCTTTCAATCTTTATAACACAACCTACGGAAAGTTCCCCGACAAGGCTCTGGGCGGAAAAATGAAAATCGCAAACCTCGTCTCTTGTAAAAAGACGGGATTTTCTCACAAGGAATGTGTTTGTCCCGTTAGTGGAACGTCTCCGGATCCAGCGAAGGGAGACGGGTTTTTCGCTACTTTTACCAATGAATCGACGGCAGGGGGTTATCCCATAGGAAGTTCGGGCAACTATATCGATTACGGAAGCCGTGCTGCGACGTATTCAATCCCGGCGGCGGCCACAAGCCCTGCTGCGACCCCGCTTGCCACTGAAATCGACGTGGGGGTTAACGGGCATGCAGGAATTCAGAATATCCTTTTCTTGGATGGCCACGTTGAACAGGCCACTAACGCCACTGGCACTTGGAACGGCACCGCGACCTTGCCTGACGGCAATCTTGATATGAGCGGTTATATGGATGCTACGACGACGGGCGGGACGTAATCGATTTTTGCGTGCGTGATGAGCCGGCGCCTCCTTCACGGGAGGCGCCGGTTTTTGTTGAACTGGCCCGGAACCCGTCTCCTGGCTTCGGCCGGCTGCGGGCGCGCCATGCGGCGTCGAGCCTCCTCAGCGTATCCTCCGTCTTTTTATTCGTGGATCGTCGTTCGTGATTCGTCGATCGCCGGCATACGAAATGAGCGATCAACGATAAGATCACGCCGTGACGTTTCTTGGTGCTCTCGGGTTTCTCGTCGTCACCGCTTCGTTTTTCGCCTACGTCCAGGCGAGTGACCTTCCCCCTTACCTCCAGGCGTGGGGGTTCTCCCTGGCGGCGCTGTTTCTGATTCCGGCGGCCTTGGGTTCTTCTTTTTCTTCTGTCTGGGACGGCGCGCACCGGCCCCTCCTGCCGCTTTTGGCGCTTGGCGCGGCGCTCTTCTCCTGGGCGGTGAGCCCCTGGCCGCAGGGGGGATCTGAGTCGATCCGGCGGCTTGTCGCTTTTTTTTTGGTGGCGGCCGCTCTCGCGTGGTTTTTGCGCGCCCGGCCAGCCTGGGCGCGCGGGGGGCTTGCCACTTTCGCGGGCTTGGTCTGTGTTATCTATCTAGCGGCTTCCTGGATACACCCAGCCGGGATCCACGGCCCTCCCTTCGGGAACGGGAATTTGGCCGGAGGGGTTTTTGCCGTTTCTTTCGTGATGGCGGGGATCATTGGGAAATCCCAAATCCCAAATCCCAAAACCCAAGGAAACCCCAAATCCCAAATCCCAATACAGAAGAAGCAGGCGGCGACGGCCGCCCTCGTTTTCGTTTTGAGCGGGATGGCGCTTTGGCGGTCCGACGCCCAGTCGGCTTGGCTGGCGGCCGCTGTCGCCATGTTTGTCGTTGTGTTTTTGAGGTTCACACCGAAGGGGCGGTGCTGGGCTGCGGCATTCGCTTTTTTGTGCGCCGTCGGCGTCGGGTTTTTTCTCTGGCAGGCGCTTCCCGACCACCCTTGGCGTACGCGCGGGGAGTATCTCCTGTACGAGACGTCGATCGGCTACAGGATTCTTGTCTGGAAGGGAGCTTTCACCGCCTGGCTTTCGTCTCCCTGGCTGGGATCTGGGCCGGGAAGTTTCTGGCTGGCCTTCGCCGAGCACCGCCCCGGCGATCTTTTCCTCTGCCGCGGGGCGGGCGCCTGGGAGAGCGCGGCGCACAATCTGTTTTTGGAGATGCTGGTCGAGACGGGGCTTGTGGGGACGGTCCTTTTTTTAGGGGTCTCGGCCGTCGCCATGGTCCGAGGACTTAAAAGTCGGGATTCTCTCCGC
>SBBH01000105.1 GCA_005239795.1 Planctomycetales bacterium | reverse complement strand
CTCCCACCCTGCCCGCCTAGGCGGGCAGGGTGGGAGGAGCAACCCGGAGCTGAACTAGCATTTCACTGGACCAAAGAATGGGGGCAGGTCACTGCCATCATCATTATCGTCGAAGGTGACCGTACCTGGGATGCCACCGTCGTTGGTGGTGCTGTAGCTCCCCGAAAAATTTCCGGCGAATACCGACCCTAGACACAACACGCCCGCTAACGCCCAACGCCCAAAAGACTTTTCTTCATTGCTACCTTGCCTTTCCCCATCTCTTGATCTCTTAGCACTTCAACCCTGATCGGACAATACCGATCAAAAGAATCTTACGCATAACACAACACGCTGAAACCCCGTTTGTAAACGGCCAAAACGATCTTTTTGACACGGCTAAAACGACAGGGCGAACGCCCCGCGCAGAGCCCAAATTTGAATGAAGAACCCTTCAAAACGTTGACGCAAACAGCCGCGTCAACGTTTTGTCCACTGGAACCCGCGGCGGGCCTTGCGGCGGCCGTACTTGCGGCGTTCCTTCTCGCGGGGGTCGCGCGTGAGCATCCCCTCGGCGCGCAGGACCGGATCGGCCCCGCCAACGGCGCGCTTTAAGGCCCGGGCGACCCCCAACAGGACCGCCCCCGCCTGGCCCGCGGTCCCTCCCCCCTGGATATTGACGCGGACGTCGAACGCCCCCAGGGCCTTCGTGGCGCGCAGGGGGGATTTGATCGAGAAGCGGTCCATCTCCCCCTGGAAATACGCCTCGGCCTCCTTGCCGTTGACGACGAACGCCCCAGCGCCGCGTTTTATCATGACGCGCGCGACGGCGGTTTTGCGCCGTCCGGTGGCGCGGTAGACGGTCTTGTCGTTTTCCGGCGGAAGGGTCAGGAGGGGACCGGCCGCCTCAGCGGGCGCGGGCTTCTTTTCTTTTTCAACCTTTTCCGGCTTTTCCGGCTTTTTTTCCATGCTTTCAGGCTTCCCAACCTTCATCATTTTCTCGGGCCGCACCGGACGGCGGCTTTTATCGCCCTCAAGAGACATCAGGACACCTCCAGGGCGACGGGGTTCTGGCATCCGTGCGGGTGCTCGGCGCCGGCGTACACTTTCAGCTTCCCGAACATCTTCTCCCCCAGCTTCGTCTTAGGGAGCATCCGCCGAACCGCCAGCTCGATGATCCTCTCCGGATTCTTGCTCATGATTTCGGCGTAACTCTCGGTCCGCAATCCCCCGGGATACCCCGTGTTGTGGTAGTATTTCTTGTCCTGGGGCTTTTTGCCGGTCATGCAGGCCCGCGAGGCGTTCAAGACCACCACGTAGTCGCCGTTGTCGCCGTGGGGGACATAGGCGGGGGAGTGCTTCCCCATGAGGACACGGGCCACGCGTGTGGCAAGCCTTCCGACAACCTTGCCGTCGGCATCCACGACAAACCACCGCTTCGCGGAAGCGGGCAGAACCGCCATCGTCGTTTGCCTGGGCGCCCGTTTTGTCTGACTCATACCCCCCCTCCGACTCTTTCCGGAAAGGGGGGCCACTCTACCGAGAGGCGCCGGACCAGGCAAGGGGAATTGCGCCCCACATGGCGGCGCGCCACAATGCCGGCTTCCGTGGGCTTCTTCTTCATGTCCCGCCGCGCCATAAAAACCCTCATCACGGGGGGGGCGCTCATCGGCCTTTTTCTGACGTTCTTGACGCTTTGGCGGCGCCCCCCTTCCCCCGAACCGATCGCCGCCTACGCGGGATCGGCCTCCTGCAAAACTTGCCACCCGGCACCGTTTGACGCCTGGAAACAGTCCGACCACGCCTTGGCGCTCGGATGGGAAAAATTGGGAACACCCCCTTTCGCCCCGGAACTTTCCGACGGGTTCATTCCCGGAATGGGCGGAAATTGGTTTGTGGAATCGATCGGCCCCGGCCTGCGATTTCATCGGGATCCTCCCGACAGCGGAAAAACGGGCGCGTGGACGCACTCGGCCATCGGCATAGACCCGATACAGCAGTACATCGCCCCATTTCCTGGGGGCCGTTATCAGGTCCTACCGCTCGCCTATGACACCATGAAAAAAGAATGGTTCGATCTCACGGGGGCTCCCGAGGCATTCGCGGGGCCGGCCGAGCCCGCCCCTTGGGACAGCCGGGAGGCGGCCGCCAACACCGCCTGCCTCTTCTGCCACACCACCGGATACGACAAGGGGTACGACATCGCGCGCGACGCTTATGAAAGCCGCTGGCGCGAAGCGGGGGTCTCCTGCGAGACCTGCCACGGACCGGCCCTGGAGCATGTGCGCTGGCAGGAGGCGGCACGCCGGCGCACCGCTCCAAAACCAAAAAACTCAAAAGACCCTTTTTCGGCCTCCCTGCGCCAGACCGGAAAACCTCTCATGGAAACGTGCGCCTCCTGCCACGCGCGCCGGATGGAGCTGGACGGAAAATTCCGTCCCGGCGACTCGTTCCACGACCATTTCATCCTGTCGCTCCTCGAAACCGAGATCTACCACGCCGACGGCCAGATCCGCGGGGAGGTGTACGAATACGCCTCGTTCCTTCAAAGCAAGATGCACGCCAAGGGGATCACCTGCCACGACTGCCACGACCCGCACACCAGCCGCCCGCGCGCAAGCGGGAACGCCCTCTGCCTGACATGCCACGAGCCTCACTTCGCCGCGCCGGCCCACACCCTCCATGCGGCAGGCTCCCCGGGAAGCCTCTGCGTCTCCTGCCACATGCCGGTGACGACCTTCATGAAACGCGATCCCCGGCGCGATCATTCCTTTTCTCTCCCAGAGCCGGAGCTCACGATCCGGTACGGGCTCCCGAACGCCTGCAACTCCTGCCACGCAGACAAGTCCCCGGCCTGGGCCTCCGAGCGCCTGCGCGCGGCGTTCGGGCCGGCCGACGCCGGGGTTTTGGCGCGCGCTGGCGCGATCGAGGCGGCGCGCCGCGGCGACCCGGCGGCCGTCCCGGAGCTCCTCTGCCGGATCCAGGACCCGGAAGAGCCCGCCGTCTGGCGCGCCACGCAAGCCCTGCTACTCGCCGCGTGGACCGATCGGCCGGAAGTTGCTCGTGCGGTGAAAACACTCCTTGGGGATCCCGATCCGCTCGCACGGATGGCCGCCACGCGCGCGCTCGGGCGCTCCGTGCGACCGGAAACCCTGTCGGCTCTGGCGGCGCGCTTGGCCGACAGCCACCGGGCGGTCCGTCACGAGGCGGCCGGCGCGCTCGCTCCCCACGCGGCACGCCTTTCCGGCCGCGACCGAGACGCCTTCGAAAAAGCACGGGCCGAGTATGCAGAAACGAATCTCTACCACGCAGACCAGCCGATCGGCCGGTACAACCTAGGACTTTTGCACGAAGCCCTCGAGGAGACCCCGGAAGCCCGCACGCGCTACGAGGAAGCGCTCTCCCTCGATCCGGCCTTCACCCCCGCCAGCGTCAATCTCGGAATGCTCCTAGCGCGGCTGGGGGACCTCCATGGCGCCGAGGGGGCGTTCCGCCGCGCCGCCGCCGCCAACCCCCGGAGCGCCGCGGTGCTTTTCAACCTGGGGCTTCTCTACGCCGGGGCGCGGCGATTCCCGGAAGCGGCCCAAACGCTCGAGGAAGCGGTGCGGATTGACCCAACGTTTCCACGGGCCCGATACAATCTGGCGCTGGCCCTGGCCGAGACGCAACAGCTCGACCGCGCGTCCGAGATCCTCTCCGCGCTCATCGCCGAGGAGTCGACCCCCGAACACCTCTGGGCCCTGGCGACGCTCCATCTCAGGCGCGGCGATGTCGCGATGGCGCGCGAGGTGGCCCATCGGATCCTCGCGATCGATCCGGCGCACGCTGGGGCGTTAGAGCTTCTCGAGAAGAGCGGGCGCTGATCAGCGCCCGGTGGCACGAGTCCTCGACCGGACCGAAAAATGAGGATGAGGCAAAATGTAAGATCCATGAAAAAGAAATGTTTAACTTTATAATTTCGAGGATATCCTTTTGCCATGATCCGCCGACGGGCGCTGGCAGGGACCGTGAAAACACTCCTCCAACAGAGCCCGGTCGTCGCGCTCCTGGGTCCCCGACAATGCGGGAAGACGACGCTCGCGCGATCGATCGCGCGGACTCAACGCTCGGAATATTTCGACCTGGAAGATCCGGCGGATTCGGCCCGTCTCGCGACCCCCCAACTGGTCTTGGAGAGGCTCCAAGGGCTCGTCGTGATCGACGAAATCCAGCGCAAGCCCGATCTTTTCGAGATCCTGCGGGTCTTGGCGGACCGCCCCCGGAGGAAGACCCGTTTCCTTGTCCTGGGGAGCGCCTCGCCGCATCTGGTGCGGGGAGCCTCGGAAAGCCTCGCCGGCCGCATCCGCTTCGTCGAGATGTCAGGGTTTGACCTCTCGGAGGTGGGCCTGCCTCACTTTCAAAGGTTGTGGCTCCGGGGAGGGATGCCTCGATCCTTTCTGGCCTCCTCGGAAGCGCGAAGCCTCGCTTGGCGCAACGATTTCGTCAGGACGTTCCTTGAGCGGGACATCCCCCAGCTGGGGATCTCGATCCCCTCGGAAACCTTGAGGCGGTTCTGGACGATGGTCGCGCATTATCACGGCCAGGTCTGGAACGGCGCGGAATTCGCGCGGGCTCTGGGAAGCTCCGAGCCCACCGCCCGTCGACACCTCGATCTTCTCACCGGCGCCTACGTTGTCCGCCAGATTCAGCCGTGGTTTGAAAATACCGGCAAACGGCAGGTGAAATCGCCGAAGATTTACGTCCGGGACAGTGGACTCCTGCACGCCCTCCTGACCCTCAGGACCCAGAAAGACCTGATGCGACACCCCAAATACGGAGCTTCCTGGGAGGGGTTCGCGATCGAGCAGATCTTGAGCGCGGCCAAATCCTCCTCGGTGTTTTTTTGGGGAACCCACGGCGGCGCCGAGCTGGACTTTCTCCTCATGCGGGGAGGAAGGCGTTTCGGATTCGAAATGAAATGCGTCGATGCCCCGCGCCTCAGCCGTTCGATGCACGTCGCCCTTGAAGATCTCTCATTGACTCGGCTCTATGTCGTCTACCCGGGCACGAGGTCCTATCCGCTCCATCGGAAGGCCGAGGCGCTCGCCCTTGCGGATCTCCCCTCCATTCGACTCTAAGGCACCGTGAGAAAAGGAGTGAGACAAAAAGATCTCTCGCGTAAGATCTCCGAGATATTCGTTCGTACCCTGAGAGCCCTCCGAATCAAATACAGAAGTTATTTCCGCGCGGCGCCCTATTTCAGCGCGCTGAAGAGCCGCGCAAAAGGTCGGATGTCGCCGCATCGATACGGCCGCTCGCGTCGAGCTTTCTGTCTCGCTGGAAGCGGGTCAGGGCCGATCGCGTCCGGGGGCCCAGGATCCCGTCCACAGGACCGGGGTCGTAGCCGGCCGCCTTGAGCCTCTCCTGGGCGCTCCGCACGGAAAGCTCCGCGCCGGAGGAAGCGCTCCGTGCCGAGCGCGAAAGGAGCGAGCGCAGATCGCCCCAGAGGTCGCGGCTTCCTAAAATCGCCACCGCGATCCGGCGCGGGCCGTCTTCGTAGACGCCGGCAAAACATTTCTGGGAGGCCCGGGTGTAGCCGGTCTTCCCCAAGACGTCGAACCGAACGTCCCACAAGAGCTTGTTGTGGTTCTTGAGGGCGACGGCGCGGCCGGCGCGGCTTGTGATGGTGGCCTGCTTCGTTTCCAGGATCTTCCGAAGCACAGGATTGCGATAGGCGGCGGTTGCGAGGGTCGCCAGATCCGCCGCACAGGTCCTGTTGACCGGATGCGGGAGGCCGCTAGCGTTGCCGAAGGTCGTCCTCCCCGCCCCCAGGGCGTGGGCCTTCCGGGTCATCCTCTGGGCAAAAGCCGCCTCGCTTCCGGCGGCCGCCTCCGCGAGCGCCGCCGCCGCATCGTTGCCGCTCTCGAGAAGCAGGGCGTAAAGAAGATCCCGAACCGACCAAGATTCCCCCGCGCGCAGTCCCACCTCGCTCGGGGGTTGGAGCTCGGCGCGGCGGCTCACGGCCACCCGGCGCGAAAGCGGCAGATGATCCAAGACCACCAGGGCCGTGACGAGCTTGGCGGTGGAGGCGGGAGGACTGGCTGCCTTCGCGTCTTTGCCGACCAGGACCTCCCCGGTCGCCACGTCGACCGCCACGGCCGAGCGCGCCCGGCAAGCGCCCTCGGCCTGGGCCGCGCTGGGGACAAGCGCCAAAAACCCCAGGAGAACAGCCAACAAAACGGGGGCGTAGCCGCGATCTCTTGACATAAGTCGCCTTCAGGATACACGTCTTGCGTCAACTGGCAATTCCGTCTTGCGCCGCGCGCCGAGGAGCAGAAGGGTCTTCTCGCGGTGTTTCACCCCACTCCTGTCGACCGGTTGACGACGCAAATGAAATTTTTCCGGACAGGTTCTACGACTTCTTGCCCACGAACGGATTCGTCCGACGCTCCTGCCCGATCGTCGTGGCCGAGCCGTGCCCGGGGATGACGCGCGTGGCGTCTTCGAAAGGGGCGAGAAGCTTCTTTTCGATCGACTCCAAGATCTGGGGCATCGACCCACCCCAGAGATCGGTCCGCCCGATCGACCCTGCAAAAAGCGTGTCGCCCGAGAAAACGAGATCACTGGCCGGCCAATGGAAGCAGAGGCTCCCCGGCGTGTGGCCAGGGGTGTGTATCGTCCTCAAGAGACCGGAGCCGAACCGGATCTCGTCCCCTTCGGCCAGATAGGCATCGGGCTTCGCGGGGTCGGCGACCGCCATCCCGATCCACTCGGCCTGCATCCGGATGTTGTCGTAGAGCCAGCGGTCCTTTTCGTGAAAGAGGATCTTCGCGCGGGTGGCTTCGTGCACGGCGCGCGTCCCCCCGATGTGGTCGACATGTGCGTGGGTGTGGAGCATCGCTTTCAAGACGAGCCCCTCTTTTTTCAGCCGCGCCAGGATCGCGTCGTGATCGCCCCCGGGGTCGATTACGATCGCCTCCCGGCTCTTAGGGTCGGCCAGGATCGTGCAGTTGCACCCCAGCATCCCCACCGGAAACGTTTGAACGATCAAATCGCTCATTTCGGAATGCGACATGCGAAATGTGAAATGCGAAAGACAATCAGCAGCATTCCATTCTGGCGCCTTCCGCGTTTCGCATTACGCATTCTGATTTATCCCCCTGCCACGGCCTGTATGATCTCCACCTGGTCGCCGGCCTGCAGGAGACGCCCGGATCGTTCCCCCTCCGGAACCGCGACGCCGTTCACCGCCACCAGGATGCCGGGACGCGCCAGCGTCAGCTCAGACAACAACCCCGCCGCCGTGAGGCCCGGGAAGACTGCACGCGGTTGTCCGTTGACGAAAAGGGGTATCAGGCAGCTCATTGTCTCTTTCCACCCATGACTCATGACTCGTGACTCATGACTCGGCCGAAGGCCATATCCCAATCCTTCCAGACCGGCTCGTATCCCATCGCCGCCAGACGCGAGACGACCTCAGCGGGAGAGCGCCGATCCGAAACCTCAAACTGCGGCTCCGCCTCCCCTGTCTCGTCCTTCCCCAAGGCGTACCCGCCGGGATTCGTGCGCGACCCGGCGCTCATCTGCGTCACCCCGAGGGGGACGAGGCGGTCGCGCAGGGGCGCCGGCTCCCGCGTCGAGAGGACGATCGGGGCATTCGGGAGCGAGAGCCGCAAAACAATCACGATCTGCGCCAGGTCCCGGTCGCTCACTGCGACGGGCGGCACATATTCTCCCGCCGCTGGACGCAGGCGCGGCACACTCACGCTGATCTCGCTCTGCCAGGCGAGCTTTTCCATCGCACGCACATGCGCCACGAGCGCCAGGACGTCGCGGCGCCAGTCGGAAAGCCCCAAGAGGACCCCCATCCCGAGTTTGCGCGCCCCGGCTCGGGCTGCCCGCTCGAGCGCCTCCCATCGATAGGTAAAATCGCGCTTGGGCCCCTTCGGGTGGACCTCGGTATAGCGAACGGTGTCGTAGGTTTCCTGGTAGATGACGACGCCGTCGACGCCGCTCGCCACGCAGGCCCGGTAGTCTCTTTCCTCCAGGGGCGCGACCTCGATCGCGATCGAGGCGGCCCGCGGCCGCAGCATCCGGACCACGGCCGAGAGGTAGTCGACGGACACACGCCGGTTCTCCTCGCCGGAAACAAGAAGGACGTGCCGGAACCCCTCTCGATGCAGGTGCTCCCACTCGCGCGCGACCTCGTCCGGCGAGAGCGTGCGCCGGCGGATGGCGTTGTCGACGCTGAAGCCGCAGTAATGGCAGATGTTGACGCACTCATTCGAGAGGTAAAGCGGCGCGAACATCTGGACGGCCCGGCCGAAGCGCGCGCGTGTGGCGGCCCGGGCCTTTTGGCCCATCGCTTCCAGGAAGGGGAGGGCGGCTTGTGAGAGCAACGCGGCGACGTCCTGGATCGCAAGCGGCCCCGGCCGCGCGAGGGCCCGCGCGGCGAGGTTCCGATCGGCGCTGTGAAGGATCTCCTCCGGAAGCGAGCCCAAGAATGTTGGTAGCATCATCTGAAATCTCTCAAGACGCGGCGCCTGTCTTGCGGGCCGGCGCCGGCTCGCCGCTTCCGAAAAAGGCGGTCAGGGGACTGGTGGGCTCGGCGGACGCGCGCGCGGGAGCCTGGCCGGCCGCGAAAGCGAGGCGCCCCGCCTCGACGGCGAGCCTGAAAGCGCGCGCCATCGCGGATGGGTCGTCGGCCGCCGCGATCGCGGTGTTCACGAGCACCGCGTCGACCCCCAGTTCCATCGCCTCGGCGGCGTGGGAGGGACGTCCCAGTCCCGCGTCCACCACCACCGGAACGGACGCCTGCTCGACGATCACGGCAAGAGCGTCCCGGGTTTTCAACCCCTGGTTCGAGCCGATCCAGCTCCCGAGCGGCATCACGGTTGCGGTCCCGGCCTCCTGGAGGCGCTTGGCGAGGACCGGGTCGGCGTTGATATAAGGAAGGACGACGAATTTCTCCGCGACGAGGACCTCGGCCGCCTTCAAGGTCTCGATCGGATCGGGCAGGAGATAGCGCGGGTCGGGATGGATCTCGAGCTTGATCCAGTCGGGAAGCCCGGCCGCGCGCGCAAGCCTCGCGACCTTCACCGCTTCCTCGGCCGACGCCGCCCCCGAGGTATTGGTCATGATGAGATGCCTCGCCGGGTCCAGGAACGACACGATCGCCGGCTCGGGGCGCGCCAGATCCACGCGCCTCAAGGCGACGGTCACGATCTGGGCGCCGGCCTCGTCGATGGCGCGGCGCATCGCCTCGCCCGAGGCGAATTTCCCCGTCCCCAGGAAAAGCCTTGAGCGAATCCGCCGCCCCGCGATCACCAGATCGTCCATGACGGACAGTTTATCAGATCAATAGGCCGAAAACCGTCAGGTCGGGGCAGATGACACTTCTTGTCCGGCAGGGGATACTTCCATAGAATCAGCTTTCGCCCGTCTCTTCGCACAACAAAATGATAAATATCCGGAAGAAATGGCTTGTGCCGCTTGTTGTGTGTGTGACCGTCGTCGGTATCGTCGGTAGCGTTTTATGGAAAGCGCTTTGGGGGCCACTGACAGATTCTCCTATAGACACCTCTATTGCCCGTTGGCGATCCAAAAATCATCCAAATTATCAAAATCTCAATGAGCTGCCGATGTACGGAGAAGTGGCCAAGACTCCAGTTCAACAAAAAGCAGATCAGGAATTCATCGATGACATGATCGCCCGATGCGGTTCTCGAGAGAAAGCCAGCAGTGAACTAGCGCACCGAGGATGGGATCCCAAGAATGACCTCAGCACGGCCATGAAAAGGTTCAATCAAGCTTGGCTACTCGATGCCAAAAATGCCCAAGCATATTGGGGCATGGGCGTAGTAATGGGCCGGAAAAGAAAATACAAGGAATCGGTTGAGCTTCTTCAGAGGGCAGAAACTTGTGACCCAGGAAATGACCGGATACTGATCGATCTCGCTCGCAGCTTGTTCTGCCAGAAAGATTATGCCGGAGCTTGGGAGAAAAGTCACCAAGCTCAAGCATTAAATACGAACGATATCGATCCCAGTTTTTACGCGACCTAGGGAACAAGATGGCTGATCCTCGGCACTGACTCAACACCCGCGTTAGATCCCATAAAACTCGGCGTTCCCTATCGATACTCCTGGACCGTCACCAGATCGATCGCGCGGAACATCGCGAGCGAAAAAGCGGCGGCCGCGAGCCAGACCGCCGCCCACTGCGCGCGCGTGAGCTCGATTCGTTTTTTTTCTTCCACTTCGCCCTCTCCCCCTAT
>SBBH01000007.1 GCA_005239795.1 Planctomycetales bacterium | reverse complement strand
GTTCGGTTCGGATGGGGCTCCCGCTCGTCGACCGCTTCCAGACGACACTCGAAAAGATCCCCCTCGCGCCCTGCCATCACCGAAAGGTCAAACGCCGCCGACTGCTCAGGGCCCGGTCCCAACCCGAGCGCCCAACCCTTTCCCGGCCCGGATTCCGGGATCCCGGCGGCCGAAAGCCTCACGGCGACGACGCGCGTGTCGTCATCGGCCCGGTAGCCGAGGCGCAGCACGGCCTGCGGCGTCGCCTTGATCTCCGCGCGCGTCGGGCGGAGCCATTCGACGGCCGGCGGCCGGTCGGGGATCGCGCAGATGCGGTAGACCGGCGGCGGCTCGTTCGTGAGGCCGTCGATCCCCGTGAGGAGGATCGTGTAACTCTCCATCCCCTCTGTCAGAACGAACATACCCTTCCATTCCGGCTCCCCTTCCTGCGTCCCCGGAGACAGGGGAAAACGCTCCCCCGTCGACATCACAAGCTCCCCCCGGAGCAACTCCTGATCCGCCCCGCACGACACGGTCACGCGCGTCCCGACCATCGCCGTGATATCGCCATGTTCCTGGCGCCGCGGCTCCTGACGGGCGTAGACGGGGGGGGCAAGCTCCACGCGCACCGCGATCAGGGCGGGACGGCGCAGGACCCGGACGGCATAGATTTCACTCGCGGCGTCCCCCGTCAGAACCTGCAGGCAGAAGGAAGCCGTCCGCCCCTCGAGGCGGTGCTGGAACGCGCCGTTCTCGATCGGAAGCCAATGCTCCTCCTGAGACTTTTCACCGGCGCTTGACCCCACCCCCTCGGTCAGGCGCAAGAGGGCGCCCGACGGAACGCGCCCCTCCACGGTCCCCGAAACGACGATCAGCTCGTCCTGCCCCGCCACCGCCGGCGGGGGATCGACCGAGAGGCGCGTCCACCGGGCGCCGGCACCTGGAACCCAACGGGAAAGCCCCGTCCGGAAAAGAGGGCTCGCCGCCGCGAGGATCAAAACCAGAAGGGCGAGGCTCCCCAGTGTCAACGCGGGAGCCATGACAGCCCGGCGCGAGAAGAGGGAGTCCACGGACGCCCGATCCAGGGGAAGCCCCTCATGCTTAAGCGCCGCCAAAAAGCGCCGGCCCGCCTCTAGACTCCCCGCCGCGGGCGGGGAGGTCCAAAGCTGGTGGGCGGCGGCCAGCCGCTCCTGGAGAGAACCGATCCGGCGTTCGAGGAGCGCCACGATCTCGAAGTCGCTTAAAGGGGCCGCCAACGGCCTCCAGAGAACCCGGCGGGCAAAAATCAGCACCACAGCGCACGCGAGCCCTCCGTAGACCAGACGGCTCTCCGGCTTCCAGAAAAACAGGAAATCGAGCCCCACACCCGCCAGGAGAAACCCCGCAATGGTTCCCACCGTCAGAGACGCTCCGCGCACAAGCGCCGCCCATCGCAGACGCCGCCGCACGGCGAGCAGGAGGTCCTGCCACGGGAACTCTCCAAAACCTGTATGTTCAGATTTCATTTTTTCACCTACGCCGCCCGGTGGAGCCTCCTTAAGAACCATTCGAGGGACAAGAGAAGCACCACGAACGCATAGGACGGCGCGGTGTCCCAGAGCGTCGTTTCGCGCCGGCCCACCTTGGAAAAGGGAGCCCCTCCCTCAAACGCCGGACCGCGCGCGCCCGGCTCCCCAATCCAGTGATAGGCCCCCTTACCAGCCGTGGCAAGAGCCCGCAAAAAAACCTCATCCAGGTCCGGCTCGGCAAATTCAATCCGCGGAACGACAACGTCGCAAGAGACCGTCGCCTGCGACGCCCCATCCACTGCGATCGAAAAGTCGTAAGTCCCGGGCTCGACCGGCGTGTAGGCGCCGGCGAACCCTCCCGGCGTCGCAGCGTCCCGCTCGAGGCGCACGCGGTCCGGCCCGCGCTCGCCGCGGGGACAGAGCACCTCGAGGCTTTCCCAGGCGACAGGTTCGCCGGCCTCGTCGAACGCCTGGGCGCTTAAGGGGATCGTCTCACCCAGCGTGAACTGCTGGCGGCCGCCCGTTTCCAGGCGAAAACGGCTGCCATGCCCATAGAAGCGGTTCCGGCTCAAGTCCCGTAGAAGCGTCCCCCAGAACCGGTAGAAGACGGCGTCATCGAGGCCGGCCCTCCAGCGCCAGGTCTCGTCGGTGGCCAGAAGGCCCGCACGGCCGGCCCCCGCATACTGCCAGACGAGAACGGGAAGCGGCGCGGCGCCCCCCTCCGGATCGACTCCCTCCAGCGCTGTCGTCGCCAGAGGTTTTAGCTTCGCGAGCGGCGCGCCCCAGAAGAATCCGGGAAGGGTTTCCCAGAAGCGGGGATCTTCCTCGGAATCGCTGATATCCGCCAAGCCCGCCGCCGCCCCCGCCGCGGTGCGCCGCCACTTGAGGGGCGTCGTGAGAGGCGAGCCGGCCCCAGCGTACGCCTCGCGCTCCTCGACCGCACCGTGCAGAAAAACGGGAAGGATCTTCTCGAGCGCCGTGTCGCGCAGGCTCTGCGGCGCCCGGTGACGCCGACCGGCCAGGAACAGGACCCCTCCCGCGCGATCCTGCACGAACCGGACGAGCGTCTGGGCCGCCTGGGCCGACAGGAACCCCGGGCTCACATCTCCCAGCACGATGACGTCATACCCCGACATCTCCCGCATAGAGCCGGGAAAATTCCGGATCGGCAGGGTCCCTTCGGGAAAGAAATCAAGGTCGGCATCTTCTTGCAGGACGCTCACCTCCACGACCGGATCGCGCTTCAGGGCGTTCCGGAGATATTGAAATTCCCAGCGAGGGTAGCCGTCCACCAGGAGGACCTTGAGCTTGGCGTCGACAACCTCGACGCACCGGGCCGCCTCGTTGTTCTCGCGGGAGATCTCCCCTGCGACCGGCTCGACCCGCGCGGCGAAACGCCGGCGACCGGCCTCGGCAACCTTGTGGAGAAAGCGCACCTCCTCGGCAATTCCCTCGCGCAAAGACACCTGGCGCTCGGCGACATCCCGCCCCTCCTCCGACAGGATGACGCGGAGCGAGACCCCCTCGCACCGGCGTGAACGCACCCGGGCGGTGAACCGCACCTGGTCATTGAGAAGCGCCACATCATTGGCTGTGAGCGCCGAAACCGCCACATCGCGCGTCCCCGCCGGATCCCCCGCGCCGATCGCATACACCCGCACCCCTCGCGCGGCGGCAAGCCGTGCCGCGGCAAGGG
>SBBH01000056.1 GCA_005239795.1 Planctomycetales bacterium | reverse complement strand
GCTCGCGCATCGCCGCGCGGCGCGCCAACCCTCGGGAGCTGGCGGCTCTTCTTTTGGCCTGCCGGAAGATCCCCGCGATCCGCCGGGACGCCGCCGGGGCGCCGACCCTGACGGCACTTGCTGCGCGGATCGATCCTCTCGACGAGGTCGGCGCTCTTTTGGGACCCGCTCTCGCCGACGACCCTCCGTTCGAAATCACGGAAGGGGGGATCTTCCGCGACGGCTTTTCGGCCGATCTCGATCTTCTGCGTGCGACCCTGAAGGACGGCCGCGGCTGGATCGCGCGCTTCCAGGCCGACGAGGTCCGGCGCACCGGCATCCCCTCCTTGAAGGTGGGTTACAACCGTGTCTTCGGCTACTACATCGAGATTACGAACGCCCACCAGGGGAAGGTCCCGCCCGATTACCTGCGCAAGCAAACGATGAAGGGGGCCGAGCGCTACATCACGCCGGCCCTGAAGGAGCAGGAGGAGAAGGTGTTGACCGCAGACGCGCGTGGAAAAACCTGGGAGCATGAGCGGTTTCTCGCCTTGCGCGAGGAGATGGCCCCCTTCGTCGCCCGGATCCTGGCGGCGGGGCAGGCGCTCGCGGAGCTCGACGCGCTGGCGGCGCTCGCGGCGGCGGCGGCCGAGCACGGCTACGTGCGCCCGGAGCTTTCCGACGCGCCGATCCTCGCGGCCCAAAAACTCAGGCATCCGGTTCTTGCGGCTCGCCCCGGTGTCGCGTTCGTCCCCAACGACGTGGCGCTTTCGGGCGCCGCGCGCCTGGCGGTGATCACCGGCCCCAACATGGCGGGGAAATCGACTTATATCCGGCAGGCGGCGATTCTGGCGGTGATGGCGCAGATGGGGTCGTTCGTTCCGGCCGAGAGCGCGACGGTGGGGATCGTCGACAAGCTCTTCGCCCGGGTCGGCGCCGCCGACGACATCTCCCGCAACATGAGCACCTTCATGGTGGAGATGAGCGAGGCGGCGCGGATCCTGCACACGGCGACGCCGCGGAGCCTCGTGATCTTAGACGAGATCGGCCGGGGGACGAGCACCTACGACGGGGTGTCGCTCGCCTGGGCGATCGCCGAGCGCCTGGCTGGCGTCGTGCGCGCCCGGACGCTCTTCGCTACGCATTACCATGAGCTGGCGGCCCTGGCTGAGGCGGTCCCGGGGGTCGTGAACTTGAACGTCCTCGTGCGCGAGTCCGAAGGGGAAGTGGCGTTCCTCCATGTCGTGGCGCCAGGGGCGACCGACCGCTCCTACGGGATCCACGTGGCCAAGCTCGCCGGCGTCCCGGTGCCGGTCCTCGTGCGCGCGCGCGAGATCCTCTCAGGGCTCGAGAAGCGCTCGGCCGGGGAGCGCCGGCCGACCCCGACGGGCGAAAAGAAAGACGCCGCCGCCGCGGCCGCGCCGGATCCGATCCGCGAACTCCTCCAGGACCTCCGGATCGAGAGCCTCACGCCGCTCGCGGCGCTGAATCTTCTTCAGGAACTTAAAGAAGCGGCCGGGCAGAAACCTGCTGAGCCCCCCGCGCGCAAGACCTCCCGCAAGGCGCGCCAGGCCGGCGGCCCGACGCTCTTCAACTGATTTTCGTCGATCGTGGATCGTGGTTGGTGAATCGCAGGGTTCCATCTCTGTCGGCCATGGCGAACCCTTTTAACGTGGTTGTTTTTCCTAACGTTTTGCTTCCATCCTCTTTATTTTTGCACGAATCCTATCGGGTTGTCGGAGGGGTCCGTTCCAGGCGCTCAGCGAGCCAAACCTTGATCAAGGCTTGGCGTGTGATTCCAAGCCGGTTCGCCTCGCGATCCAGCTCTTCAATCTCCCAAAGGGGAAGATCCACGTTCACACGCCGGACCGCGCGAGAAAGATTCAGATGAGAGGTGACACCTTCTCCCCGATCGAATTTCTCATCAAAAATTCTTGCCGGGACGTGGCCGCGCCTTTGCCTCAAAGATAATTTTTTCCTCATTGCGCGACCTCCAGCCCAAAGCTCCTGCGCCGCCTCGAAATCGATCCCATGTTTGCGGCGGTTCTCCGCACTCTTTGCGGGATCGAACTCAAACCGCATGATATAGAAAGTATACCTTTTATATACTATTCTTCAGCGACGAATCCCGAGCGACGAACGACGAAAAATAGAAGGGCCGCCTAAAGAAGGCACATCCTCATTCTGCTCGACCCTTTGAAGAGGGTTCTAGTCGGTGAGGCCCGCTGGGGCCGCGGCGGCCGGGGGGATCGCTCCGGCTTCCTCGAGGACCTGGACGATCCTCTGCGCCCGGTGGAGAAGGGTGTGCTTTTCGACCACGGTCCGGCGCCCATGCTCACCGATCCGGCGGCGCTCCTCGGGGTGCGCCAGGTAGTAGCGGACCTTCTCCTCGAGGTCGTCGAGGTTCTCGTAGAAGACGAGGTCCTGGCCGTCCTCGAAAAGCTCCGAAATCCCGGCGTTGCGGTTCGAGAGCAGGAATCCGCCGCAGGCCAGGACCTCGAAGAGGCGCGGCCCCACGCCTGTTTCGAACATGATTTTCGAGACATTCACGTTGATCGCGGCGCCACTGATGGCCTTGGGGAGATCCATGGCCCAGGGGGCTTCGCCGCGGTAGTCGAGGTCAGGGATCCCGAGGGTTTTCCACTCGAGGGGCCCGTAGACGGCCAGGCCCAGGGGGGCCAGGCGCCGCGCGACCGAGACGCGCTGGAGCATCGAGAGGTGCACGCCCACTTGGATCATGAGGGTCTCGCGCTCGGACTCCATCGCGGGGGGAAAGAAAAACCGGACGCGGTACTTTTCCTCGAGCACGGGGACGATCTCGGGAAGGCGGTAGCGGAAAAGATCTTCGACCTGCCGGGCCACCAGCTCATCCAGAAGCGCCTTCAACCTGTCTGCCACCGGGACCTGATCAGGAGGGAGTTTTTGGCGCGTGAGCGCCACCCCCTTGGCGAGCGCGCGGTAGCCATCGTTGCCGTCGTTGACAAGCGGCGTTCCGATGAAGCAGACGGGAGCCGAGAAGCGCTTTTGGTCTTTCCTTGAGAGCTCCATCGGCCGGAACCGTTCGGCGTCGACCCCGAAAGGGATCGGCTCGACATGCGGCAGACCGCGCTCCCTCAAAGGGACCGCCTGCTCGGGGCCGCAGGGAAAAAGAAAGAGCGCCTCCGGCGCCAAAGCCGGCGGGCCCCGCTCGAAGACGGGGGAGTCCGGCGAAAAGTGCCAGTCCAGGACGCTCACCATGGGGGAAAGATGGAGCTTCGCGCGAAGGACTGCCTGATCGACGGTGAATTTTTGGCGGGGGGAGAAATACCACTGGTCGAGGATCAAACCGGCAAACGGAATCCCCCGGGCGTTGACGATCCTGAAAGTAGGAGCGCCGATGTTGGTGTCGAGGATGAAAAGGGGGCGGCCGCAGCCGGGGAGCCCCGCTTTTTGGGTTTCCTCGCGCTCGACCAGACGCGGTGTGAATCCCAAGGCGCGTAAGGCCGGCGCATAGTCGGACAGGTACAGCTCCCGCTTGACGATCCAGACCTCGCCGCGGGAGGAAGGGGATGAGGACTCGGCGGACTCCATGTTTTCAAGGAGCCGACTTGGTGACCGCGAGAACGCCGATCGCGGCCGCCGCGAGCGCGAGAATCGGCCCGGCGAGGGTCCACCACCGCTCAATCCTCCGCTGGGTGTCGGCGGGGTCGCCTGCGGCCAGGTCGCGCGCCAGCCACGCGTGCGCGATGAAGGCGTTGGCGCACTCCAGGGGGACCACGAAAAGCCCCGCGAGGACCAGCTTCCAGAGGAGCCAGTCGGCCGGGGGCCAGAGGCGCTCCTCGATCATGAGGGCGACCCCCGCGAGGACCGCCAGGACCAGCGCCCCATGCGTGACGCGGAAGGTTCTGGCGAGCCACAGGAGCGATTTCTGCGGGGGGGCGCCGTCCCTCTGCGCTTGTCTGTAGACGAGCCAGGCTCCCAGGCTGCCGCCCAGCCAGCAGGCGAGCGATGCTAAGTGCACGAGGAGCCACAGACAAGCCACCCAGACATTTTGAAATATCGACCATCAAATCCCAACACCAAACATCAAAAATAGAAAATAAAAATAAGGGGTCAGGTCTATTTTATAATATTTAGCGCCAGATACAGGGGAGAACAGCACCACGTGTTTCTCTGTCTCTGAGAAGGTACACGGGGTGCAGTTACTAGTGGTTCGACTCGGAAGTCTTCAAGCTGTGTACATTACCAAGATTTTC
>SBBH01000252.1 GCA_005239795.1 Planctomycetales bacterium | reverse complement strand
GCGTGAACACAAACCCCTTCGGATAAAAGGAGGTGCCTCTTTACCGGTTTATCGGCTCCTCAAACTGGGGATACTCGTGGACTGACTGCACCCGGCTCTCTGACCAAGCGCGTCCGCCTACGGGCCTTCGGCCCTACGGCGGACCGGACTGCGCTACGCCCCGTGAGCCGGGAACCTTACATACTGGATCTTTTTTCGTCTACAGACTGGGTGGCAATGGGCCCCGCGCTCGCCCCGGGCAATCCAGGCGCATCGGGGGCTCGCTTGGGGCCGAGCTTCCGCTCGGCCTGCGGCCTGCCGGCCTCCGACGCGCTACTCAAATAGCTTTTTGATCCACGCCCTCTCGTCGGGCGTCTCGATGAACTCGGCCCCCGCCTTGCGGCGGGCCTCAAGGAACACCCACTGGCCGTCCTTGAACTCGTAGAGGGCCTCGATCGCCTGGCGGGGAAAGCGCGGGGCGGGCTTGCCATCGCAGTACCAGTCGATCTCGAAAAGGACCTCGGCCGTAAAGGGGGCGCGCAGGCGGGCCGTCTGGCGGATGAAGGGATGCACTTTCACGAGCTCGGCATGGAACGTCTTGCCGAGTTGGTCTGTCCCGGCGCCGGGCCGCGGGATTGGAAGCTTTTCGCGCAGGCTGGCCGTCTGGCGGTCCAGGACGATCTGAAACAACGTACGGGCGTTTTCCTCGGGAGTCGGCGCCGGGGGAGGGACGACAGCCGGGTCGCCGCTCGCCGCGCTTCCTGCGGGCGGGAGGCGCCGAGGGGCTTTCACCGCGGGTTTTGGCGCCTGGGGGACGTCCGATTCTTGGGGAGGGAACAGGAAATAGAGGATCGTCAGGCATCCCACGACCCCCACCGCCAGAGCGCCGATACGCACCCCGAGGGTATCCCAGGAAGAGCGCTCCATGGCCCGAATTGTAGCCGTAAAGAAGCATCAGTAAACTCACCACATGTTGCGAGGTGCGAAAGTCTCAAGCGGCTATTGCGAGACGCTGGTGCGGACGCACTACGAAAATTTTCCGGTTGGCACCTTATTTCTGCCCCGGAAGATCCGCACGCACCTGAGAGCCATTTATGCTTATTGCCGCGTCGTCGACGACCTGGGGGACGAGGCCCCGGGGGATCGCCTGGCGCTTCTTGACGCGTGGGAGGCGGATCTGGCGGCCTGCTACGCCGGGGAGCCGCGCGGGCCGCTGTTCGAGGCGCTGGCCAGGACGATCCTGGAGTTTTCGATCCCGCCGGACCCCTTCCGGCGCCTCATCCGCGCCAATCGGACGGATCAGACGCGCCGCCGCTGGGAGACCTATGGCGATCTCCTGGGATATTGCGACGACTCGGCCAACCCCGTGGGGCACCTGGTGCTCCATGTCCTGGGGGGTTTTGACGCGCGCCGCGCGGTGCTCTCCGACGCCACCTGCACGGCTTTGCAACTGGCGAATTTCTGGCAGGATGTGGCGCGGGACTTCGACAAGGGACGGATCTACCTCCCCCAGGAAGACATGCGCCGCTTCGGCGTCGATGAAGGGGCGGTCGCCCGCCGCGAGGCGACACCGGCCTTCCGGTCCCTTCTGGCTTTTGAAGTCGAGAGGACGCGCGCCCTCTTCCGGACGGGGCTGGCGCTCGTGCGCGAGGTCCCCGAGGCGTTCCGGACTGACCTCCTCCTTTTTTCGCGCGGAGGGTGGGGGATCCTTGATCGGATCGCGGCTCAAAAATTCGACACGCTGACGCGCCGTCCCGCCTGGTCCAAGTGGGACATGCTGAAACTCGTGGTGGGGACGCGCCTGCGCCGGGACAGGATCCTGGCCGACGGGCTTGGGGAGTCATGAGTCATGGGTCATGGGTCATGAGAAAAGAGGAAAAAGCGGTGTATGCGGCCTGCCGGGATGTCGTGGCCCGGCGGGCCCGGAGTTTTAAATGGGCGATCCGGCTCCTTCCCGCGGCCTATCGCGATCCGATGGCAAGCCTCTACGCCTTCTGCCGCGCCGCCGACGACGCGGTGGACGGCCCCTTTCCCTTGGCGGATCGGATCGGGGCTCTTTCCCACTTGCGTCAGGCGTGGGCGCGGGCTTCCGGTCCAGGCGCTCCTGCCGACCCCGTTCTGGCAGCTTTTGGCCGAACGGCGTGCGCCTACGATCTTCCCGCCGCCGATGTCGAGGCGGTCCTGCGGGGATGCGAGGCGGACCTCGAGGTTTCGCATTATCCGACCTTTGCGGCCCTGGCAGCCTACTGCGACGATGTGGCCGGCTCGGTCGGCCGGATGAGCCTCATGATTTTCGGGTGCCGCGACGCGCAGGCTCTGACTCTCGCCGGCCGGCTGGGGTTGGGGATGCAGCTTGTGAATATTCTTCGCGATCTGAGGGAGGACGCCGCGCGCGGAAGGATCTACCTGCCAGAGGAGGATCTGGCGCGCTTCGGCGTCGAGCCGGAGGAGATCCTGGCCCTGGCTCCCGGGGCGGGCTGGGTTCCTCTCGTCCGCTTCGAGGCCGCGCGGGCCCGCGAGACCCTGGCTGCGGCCGACGGCCTGGCGGCGTTCCTGCCGCCCGACGTCCGCTTCTTTCCCCGGGCGCTGGCGCGGACCTACCGGCTGATCCTCGAGAAAATCGACGCGGACGGCCATGATCCGCTTGGCCGCGTCCCTTCCGTAGCGCGCTGGCGGGTCCTCGGCGCAGCTGTCGCCTCCTGGGCCCGTCGCCGATGAGCGGCTCCGGCGGCGTCCTCGTCCTGGGAGGGGGGGCGGCGGGTCTGGCCGCCGCCTGGAGGCTTGCCCAGGAGGGGGTTTCCATCACGCTCATCGAGAAGCGCCGTTCCCCGGGCGGCAAGGCCTTCTCCTTTCCAGGCCCGAGCCCCCACGGCGGCGGCGAGATCGACAACGGCCAACATATCTGGCTGGGGTGCTGCACGGCGCTCCGAGGGTGGCTTGAGGCGCTCGGCACGGCGGATCTGGCGCCGCTGGAACCCCGCGCCCGCGTCCCGTTTCTTCTTCCGGGGCCCGGCGGCGGCCCCGGCGCCGGGATGGGATGGATCTCCGACTCGTGGCTTCCAGCCCCCTTCCATCATCTCCCGTCGCTTCTGGCCTACGCGCCGCTTTCCTTTTCCGAACGCCTGACACTTGTCCGGGGGATCGACCGGCTCCGGCGCGCGCGCCCCGGGGATCTGGCAGCCTGGGAGGGGATCTCCTTTGCGTCGCTCCTTTCCAGCTGGGGGCAGACGGAGCGGATACGCCGGCGTTTCTGGGACCCGATCGTGGTCTCCGCCTGCAACGTCCTTCCAGAACGGGCAAGCGCCGCCCTCGCGGCCCTCGTCTTCCGCGAGGCAATGGCAGGGGGGCGCCAGGGGGGGCGCTTCGCCATCCCCCGCGCGGGGCTCTCGGCGCTCATCGCGCGCCCGGCGGCGCGCGCGATCGAGAAGCGGGAGGGGCGTGTCCTCACCGGGGTCCGCGCCGAGAGGCTTGAGCTCGACGGGGACGCCGTCGCGGGGGTCCGGACCGCGGACGGCGCCTTCCTCCAGGCGCGCGCCGTGATTTCAGGCCTCGCCTGGGACGATCTGCCAGGGATCCTCCCCCCCCGTTGGCGGGAGGACCCTTTTTTCGCGAGCGCCAGGGGGCTCGCCCCCTCACCAATCGTAGGGATCCATCTTTGGTTCGACGCGCCCGTGATCGATCTTTCCTATGCCGGGCTTCTTGAAAGCTCTCTCCATTGGGTCTTTAACCAGACCCGTCTTCGGGGTTTGCCGGGACAGGGGCAATACCTGAGTCTTATCGTGAGCGACGCGGCCGACTGGCTCCATTTGGGAACGGGGGAGGCGCTTTCGCGGGCGATCGGGGAGCTGGGGCGGTTCTTTCCGGAAGCCGGGACGGCGCGGCTTGAGGAAGGGGTGGTGATCAAGGAACGGAAGGCCACTTTCGCCCCTGGGCCGGGGACCGCCCTCTGCCGGCTTCCGGCCGAGACGCCGATCCGGGGACTTTTCCTCGCGGGGGCCTGGACGCAAACGGGGTGGCCGGCCACCTTGGAGGGGGCCGTCCGAAGCGGCGAAGCGGCGGCCCGGAAAGCCTTGACGGCAGGAGGGATTCAACCTCTATAGTGGGGGGTCTGTTTTAAGCAGTTGCCTGTGAACGTTTTTGGTCGCGGGTGGTTGGACTTATAGCGGTTAAAGAGTTTCCGGTGTGACAGGGGGAGGGGCTTGGGGTTCAAAATAAGGAGGGGAACGATGACGATGATGAGGAGATTGGGGATTCTGGCGCTGTCCTTGGGGCTCACGGCGGGGATCGCTTACGCCGAAGGGGAAGGAGTTGGATCAGGGAAGCAAAAGCCAAAGAAGGATCGGCCAATGGTTGGGGCAACTGTCAAGGATGCCATGTCGAAGAATGCTCAGCAACCTTGTGCGGGATGCGAGGCGGCCAAAAAGGCGGCATGCGAGGCGGCCCAGACGTCCGAAACCCATACCGGAAAGGCGCAGTGCGAGACCTGCAAGAAGTGGTTCGGATGTTGCGGCGCCGATGGGAAGACCTGCTACGGGCCCACGGCTTGCGAGAACTGCATCGACGTGGAGT
>SBBH01000053.1 GCA_005239795.1 Planctomycetales bacterium | reverse complement strand
GGGGGGGGGGTCTTGTTATCGAAGTGCTCGCGGTCAACCGGGGCGGAATCGTCGCGTGCCGGCGGGGGAGGAGAGCCGCGGTCGCTGATGACGACGAGCACCACAGCCGCAGCAGCCGCGAGCCCCGCTCCCTTAACCCAGGCGACGAGAATCGCTCGGCGTGGGGGCGTCGGGGGAGGCGCCGAGGCAGATAAGAGCGCCTCGCGGGCGATTTTGTCTCGAACGACGTTTGCGAGGCCCGCCGGGGCTACCAGGCGCGGTAGTTCTTTAAAGGGGATGGAGATCCGGGCCAGCGCGTTTCGCTCGGCCCGGCAGGCCGCGCAGGCGGCTAGATGCCGCTCCACGAGGGGGAGCGCATCGGCCGGGAGCTCCCGGTCCAGGTATTCAGACAGCCGCTCTCGGATCGCGTCGCAGTCCATATCTTATGAGACGCTCGGGCGTCCCTCCGGTTCTAAAAACTCCCTCATTTTTTCGCGTAAGTTCGTCCGCGCCCGGTGGATGCGGGTCTTCACCGTCCCGAGGGGGATTTTGAGGATCTCGCCGATGGCGCGGTAGTCAAGCCCCTCAATCTCCCGGAGGACGATCGCCTCGCGGAGCTCCGGCTCGAGCGCATTCAAAGCCTCCTGGGCGCGCCGGCACGCCTCGTGCCGTTCCAGGGTCGCGCGCGGCTCGGGAGCGCGGGGGGAGGCGAATTCCTGGGGCGCCCCACCGTCGGCGCTGGGCTCGTCTAAGGAGCGCTCTCCAGCGCGGCGCACGACCGCGAGATGGCGGGCGCGGCTCCGGGCGGCGTTGGCAGCGATGGCGTAGAGCCAGGTCGAGAATTTGCTCGTGTTCGTGAAGCGCTTGATCGCGCGAAACGCCGACAGGAACGTCTCCTGAGCGAGGTCCTCGGCGTCCTGGGGGTTTCCCGTCAGGCGCACGAGGAGGTTGAAAACCCAGTCCTGGTGGCGGCGCACCAGGAGATCGAAGGCGTCGAGATCCCCCGCTTGGGCCCGGGCCACGAGCGGCGTCTCGTCATCGTCGGCCACGGCTCCACTATAGGGGCGGCAGATGGATTTTTAAACGAGCCTAAAGCACATCGGCCGGCGCGAAGCGGGAACCGTAGCGCGTTGCCAGCTCCGCCAGACGTGCGCGGCAGGCCGGGAGCCCTCGCGCCGTCGCATAGCGCCACAACCCCCCGCGAAACGGCGCAAACCCCGTCCCGAACACCATCGCGAGATCCAGCTCGTCGCTTGTGGCCACGACTTTTTCCGCCAGGCACCGCGCGGCTTCGTTCACCATGGTGAGGATGCAACGGTCGACGATTTCTTCTGTCCCGGGCGTCCCGGGCCCGGAGGGGTGCGCGCCCACCGGCGCCGCGCGCAAGGCGTCTAAGGCGGCATTGGGGCTCTTCTTTTTTTCCTTCCCGGAGCCGTAAGTGTAGAACCCGATCCCGGTCTTGGCCCCGAGCCATTTGCGCTGTTCCATGTCGGCCATGAGGCCCGGCGCACGCATCCGCTCGCCGAACGCTTCCTCCAGGATGTGAGACACCTTGGCCCCGACGTCGATCCCGACGGTGTCGGCGAGCTCTAAGGGGCCCATCGGCATCCCGAAGCCTAAAAGCGCCGCGTCGATCGCCCGGATCGGCGCGCCGTCGACAAAGCACCGGATCGCCTCGGCGACGTAGGGGAGGAGGATGCGGTTGACGAGAAACCCGGGCCGATCGGCGACCACCACCGGGACCTTTCCAACCGCGAGCACGAAGGCGACCGCATCCCGCGTCGTCTGAGCGGAGGTCTTCTCGCCGGGGATCACCTCCACGAGCGGCATCTTGTGGACGGGGTTGAAGAAGTGGATGCCGACCGACCGCTCAGGGTTCTTCATCTCGCTCGCGATGGCGCTGATGGGGAGCGACGAGGTGTTCGTGGCCAGGATCGCGTCTTGGCGCACGACCCCTTCCAGTTCCGCGAAGACGCGGCGCTTCAAGCCCAGGTTCTCGACGACCGCCTCGATCACGATGTCGGCTGTGTCGAATCCCGTGTTGTCAAGGGTCGGGAGGATCCGCTCCATCCTCTGGCGGGCACGCAGGCGGTCCTCGACGCTTCCGCGCGCAAGTTTTTTATCGAGGTCCCGCACCACCGACAGGGCTTTCCCGAGGGACTCCGGCGCGATGTCCTTCAGGCGCACGCGCATCCCGTGCGAAGCCAGGAGGTGCGCGATGCCGCCCCCCATGATTCCCGCGCCGACGACGGCTCCTTTTGGGAACGCCTGGCCCGTACGCGCCCCTTCCGGGGGCTTGGCGAAACGCTCTTTCAGGAAAAAGATCAGCACGAGCTGTCTTGAGACCTCGGAGACGGCAAGCTTCCCGAAAAGTTCGGCCTCGCGCGCCAGGCCCGCCGCGAGACCTCGCGCGAGGCCCGTTCCGACGGCGTCGATTGCTGCCAGAGGCGCCGGGTAATGCCCCCGCGTCTTGGCGAGGACCCCCTTGCGCGCGAGTGAGAGCGGCAGGGCCGAAAGCGGCGGCCGCGCGGCGAGATCCCGCCATTTCCGCTTGCGTACGCGTTTGCCGCGCGCTAAGTACGCCTGGGCGCGCTTTTCCAAGAGTTCGAGGGGGCAGGCCTCGTCCGCCAGGCCCATCTTCTCGGCCCGGCGTGCGTCGACGGTCCGGCTGGTTAGAATGAGATCGAGCGCCGCCGGGAGCCCGATGCGGGGGACGAGGCGCTGGGTCCCTCCGAGGCCCGGGATGATCCCGAGCTGGACCTCCGGAAGCCCCAGGCGGGTCTTGGGGGTTGACGCGGCGATCAGCCAGTCGCAGGTGAGGGCGAGCTCAAGCCCCCCCCCCAGGCACACTCCTTCCACGGCGGCCGCGGTGGGGAACGGGAGCGAGGCGAACCGTCCGAAAATCTCCTGGCCCCGGCGCGCGAGCTCCCGCCCCTCCTCGGGGGTCGCAATCTTCTCGAAAAGGGTGATGTCGGCGCCGGCCAGGAAGACGCCGGGCTTGGCGCTCACAAACACGAGCCCCCGCGGCGCGGCTTGGCGCGCGGCGTCGGCCAGGTCGCTCAGCAGATTCATCACTTCTGTGGAGAGGACGTTCACCTTGCGTTCGGGATCGTCGAAGCGGATCCAGAAGACGCCTGCGTCGTCCAGCGCCCCGGCCACGGGAGCACGGGAGGCGGTGCGGGACGGGGCGGGGGCGTTCACCGGCGAGGAGTGTACCGTCTGACGGACGATGGGGCCATTTGTGTGGTAACATCTTTTTTCTCTTTATGGACTCGAAGAGGAAAAAAAAGTCCTTGCGCGTGGCGATCGTGGCGAGCCTCTTCCACGAGCCGGTGACTCGGCGCCTGGTCCAGGGGGCGCACGCGGCGCTTTTGGGCCGCGGGGTGCGGCGCCGGGAGATCGAGACCTTTTGGGTCCCGGGCGCCTTCGAGATCCCGCCGATGGTCCAAAGGATCGCCCGCCGGCGTGCGCGCCGCGTCGATGCGATCGTGGCCGTGGGATGCATCGTGAAAGGGGAAACCGATCATCACGAGCACCTGGCCTCGGCCGTGATCGACCATCTTCTGGCGATCGCCCGGAGTTCGGAGATTCCGGTGGGGCTCGGGGTTGTGACCGTCCGGAATTCCGCCCAGGCCCTGGCACGCGCCGGCGGCGCGCGCGGGAACCGCGGAGCGGACGGCGCCTTGGCGGCCCTGGAGATGGTGGCGGCGCTGGCGCGGGCGGGGAGATGACGCGCCCGCGCCCGCACGGAACCCGGCGCAAGGCACGCGAGGCGGCCTTGAAGGTCCTTTACGAATGCGAGGCGCGCCGGGCCCAGGCGGTCGACGAGATTCCCGATCTTACGGCGGCGTTGGTCCAGCTTCCCTATGCGCTCACCCTGGTGCGGGAATGCTTGAACCGACGCCGCGAGATCGACGCGCGGATCGAACCGGCGCTCAAAAACTGGAAGATCAAGCGCCTGGCCGCGATCGAACGGAACATTCTCCGGATCGGCGTGTGCGAGTCTTTTCACCTGCCCGGCATTCCGCGGGCCGTCGCGCTCGCCGAGGCGGTAAAATTGGCTCAGCGTTTCGGCGACGCCAAATCGGGTGCGTTCGTGAACGGCGTCCTCGATGCCATCGCCTCCCAAAAGGAAAAGCAGCCGGGGCGATCCCCGCGCCCGGACGGGGAGGCATAGCGGGTGGCGTTCTGGGGGTTTGGCGAAAAAGAAAAACTGCTCGGGGGGCTGACCAAGAGCCGTACCGGCCTCCTGGCGAAGCTCGCCGGGATTTTGGGTGCCGGGGGCGCGGGGCGTTCGCTTGATACCGCGTCGATCGAGTCGCTTGAGGAGACGCTTCTGGCGGCCGATTGCGGCGTTCGCGCGGCCGCCGAGATCGCTCAAAAAGTGGCGCAGGCGTTCAGGGCATCCGGTGCCGACCCGGGCGACGTCCGGGCGCTCCTTCGCCAAGAGATTTTGGGGCGTCTCGCGCCTCCCCGGGAGTTGCGTTTCGCCCCCTCCGGGCCCACGGTCGCGCTCGTCGTGGGCGTCAACGGCACCGGCAAGACCACGACGGTCGCCAAGCTCGCCAGCCGCTACAGCGCGTCCGGTAAGAAAGTGATCGTGGCGGCGGCCGACACTTTTCGCGCGGCGGCGGTGGAACAGCTCGCCATCTGGTGCGCGCGCGTGGGGGTTCCCTGCGTACGCACCCAGGAAGGGGGGGATCCGGCCGCGGTCGTCTTCGACGCGGCGCAGGCGGCGGCGAGCCGCAGCGTTGATCTTCTTCTGGTTGATACCGCGGGACGGCTTCACACCTATCACCATCTCATGCAGGAGCTCTCAAAGATCGTGCGTGTCGCGGGGAAGGCGGTCCCGGGTGCCCCGCACGAGGTGCTTCTGGTGCTCGACGCCAACGGCGGACAGAACGCCCTCGCGCAGGCGCGCGAATTCCAAAAGGCCGTCCAGGTGACGGGGGTCGCCCTGGCGAAGATGGACGGCACCGCGCGCGGGGGGATCTGCGTGGCGATCCAGGACGAGCTCGCGATCCCCGTCCTTTTCGTGGGGACGGGGGAGACCGCGGAGGATCTGGCCCCCTTCGATCCGGAGACCTATGTCGACGGTCTCCTGGGGTCATGAGATCATTCATTCCGAGAGGCGCCCCTATGAGCGGTTTCCGCTTTCACTGACTTTGTCAGTTACGGCGGACCCGCCGTAGCCCTGAAAGGGCGTAGGCGGGCGCTTCTTGTCCGACGGACGCTCGCCGCGCAGGTTTCGCTCGCCAAGAGCGCGGCTCGCTCCGGTCGAGCCTGCCTGCCGCGCCGCTACTGGACGAAGTGCTTCCCGCGGCGCAGGCAGGCGACGGCCCTCGGACCAAGGATGAAAGATCTTCTCAAGCGCGATAGTCTGCCTCGGGCCTGCTCGACATGCCGTCTCGGAAGTTCCCGCCCCGGGGCGCATGCTTCCTTGTCCTTGTGAATCCCGCGCGCGGATAAAAAAACAACAAAGTTTCCCCCACCCACCCAAGGGGTATTGCCGTCCCTTCGGGCCGGCTTTTTCTATCGGCCCGCGTTCTTCTTAACAGAAACGGCGACCGCTTCCCGCCTCCGGCCACCCAAAGGGAAAGGGGCCGCCGAAGTGGCGATGGGACCCGCCGAGGCGGCCCCTTCCTCATGTTGTGTTTTTTTGTCCGGGAGAACTGCCTGGTACGGCGGCCGCTCGCGACCCGCGGCGGGAGCGTTCGACGAGGCGTGCCCGCCTCCACTTTGTGCCGGCGGATGAGGCCGGTCGCGGTGCGGTCCGACATCGCAGGGGATATTTCTCATCAACTCCACCGCGACCGTCGCCGAACTCGAGTGAGGCATGGGTTGGAGAGATGTCTCCATGCCGAACGTCTTCGGCCCGCCTTCGCACCGTTGGTGCTCCGGCGGGTCCGCCGTCGCGCGAAGCGCATAGGCGGAAGAACGCGACCGCCGGTAGGGCCGCAATCAGAGCGGCCGCCTGGAGACGGTGTTTTGCACGAAAGTGTCCCCGGCGACCGCGAGGTGTCGGATGCCGCCAACCGCGACCGTCGGAAGGGCCGCGTCAAGAGCGGCCGCTTGAAGGGGTCTTATGTGGAACATCCTCCGCAGGGAATAGCTGTCATCAGGGGGCTAAATATTATAAAAGAGACTTGACCCCTTTTTTTGCTTTTCTTTTTTTTAAGGAAGATCCTTGAAGGAGAACTTGCGCATTACGCCCTGGTCCAACGGCTTCCCATCCGCCTCGGCGTAAGGGTAGATGAAGTAATTCAAGGGGGGCCCGTCCTGCCGGGGCGAAAGCGACACGTCCCGGCCCATGGTGAATTTGATGCGGTTCGTGCTGTGGCGGCCGAAATAGTATTCGGCCATCGCGGGGTCCTTGTCCGCCTCGGAGGCGTCGACGGGGATCCAGCCTTGTGCCGGGTCTTGGTAGAGCGCCCAGCAGTGGTATCCCTTGATCTCGCTGCCGCCGCGCTCGGGGGGAAGTGAAAATCCGACCTCGAAGCGCGCCGGCACCTTCGAGGCACGCAGGAGGCCGATAAAGAGGGCATGGAAATCGGTGCAGTTTCCCTTCCCTACTGCACAGGCATGGCGCAGATCCCCCTTCCCCCAGCCGGTTCCCGATTTGTCGTAGGTCATGTGGTCAAGGACCGCGTCATACGCCTTGCGGGCGACCTCGCCCGGCGCGCTCGCCGGACCGATCGCCTTATTGCGAATCGTTTGGAGCTCAGGGGTATCGAGAGGGGCCAGTGTGTCCCCCTTGAGGAGGCGTTCTCTTGAGGCATTTCCTCCGTTGGCGCCGCCGGTGTTCTCCGTGCGGGTTGCCGTGAAGCTCATCGCAACCGTGAGGGGGCCCGCGAAGGGGGCGGAGGCTTCGAGGTAAGCCATCGTGTTCCCGTATTCCGGTTCCTGCGACGTCAGGTGCGGGACGGACGCCGTGATCGTGAGGTTCTGGATCGTCTGGTGGGAGTCGCTCGCGGGAAGAGGGATCCAGAGGCGGACCTTTTGGGCTCCTTCGGGGGGCGTCACCGCCGTTTCGTAGGAGAAGATGAACGTCCGGGGGGCTGTCAGAATGGAGGGGGCCGCCGGGGGGATGGCGGTCCCCGCGACCGCCGCGTCGATCAGAAGACCCATGGCCAAAGAAAAAGCGTATCGCATTGTCATTTTCTCCTTGAGGCCGGCCTCGCAGACCCCGGGAAGGTATACATTTGAACCGTTGTTGAGGGGTATTTAAAATCCGAATGGTCGGCACGGGGACCCATCGGAAAGGGGGATGGGATGGACGTCGAGGCGATCGACCTTGAAACCTTGGCTCTGTTCGCGGCGGTGGCGGAGACGGCTTCTTTCACGCGGGGGGCGGCGCGTGTCTTTCGCACCCAACCGGTGGCCTCAAACCGGATCGCCGGCCTAGAGCGCGCCCTGGGGGCGGCGCTTTTCAACCGGGAGGGTGCCTCGGTGCGCCTCACGGCTGCGGGCGAGACCCTCTATGGATACGCCAAGCGGCTGTTGGCGTTGCGCGCCGAGGCGTTGGAAGCGATCGGCCGCGCCAAGGGGGAGGTCGCAGGGGACCTCGCGATCGGCGCCAGCACGATCCCGGCGACGTATCTGGTGCCTCGTTGGGCCGCGCGGTTCCACAAGCGCTTTCCCAAAGTGCGCTTGCGTGTGGCGGTGCACGCCACGGCCGACGTCATCCGGCGCGTTCATGACGGCGAGCTCGATTTCGGGGTCGTGGGGGATCGGGCCGCGTCCGCCCAGGTCCATTGCGTTTCTATGACCGGGGCCGGCGATGAGATTGTTCTGGCGGTCCCGGCGCGCCACGCGCTCGCTCGCGCCCGCGGCCCCCTGGCGCCCCAGGATCTAAAAAAACAGCCCCTGGTCCTGCGGGGCGCCGGCTCCGGGACCCGCTCGGTCCTGGAGCGGGTGCTACGCCGGGTCGGTATGTCGCTCTCGCGCGACTGCGACGTCATCTGCGAGGTGGACAGCACCGAGGCGGCGCGCGAGGCGGTCAAGGCGGGCATCGGAATCGCGTTCCTCTCGGCGCTGGCGGTGGCCGGGCCCAGGGCCTGCCGGGAGGTGGTTGTGCGACGCCTCGCGGGGGTCGACCTGCACCGGCCGTTCTATCTGGTGACGCCCAAGAACCGCAAGCTCACGCGCGCGGCGCGGGCGTTCGTCGAGATCGCGCGCGGCCGCGGCTGATCGCGCGAGGTTCCTCGCCGCGCGGCCGCTATACTCCCTAAGGGGCCGTGCAGAAATAACTGCTTATTTTTGCGCGAATCCTAAATGAAGAAGCAGAGAATCCAGCCGGTCCGCGGGACACGCGATTTTTACCCGGCCGAGATGGCTTTTCGGCAGTGGCTGGCCGCGTCCGTCCGGGAGGCGTCACGGCGCTTCGGGTATCAGGAGTACGAAGGGCCTCTCCTCGAGACGCTGGATCTCTACGCGGCCAAATCGGGCGAGGAGCTCGTCAAGGAGCAGGTGTTCACGCTCACCGACAAGGGGGGGGATCTTCTGGCCCTGCGGCCGGAGCTGACGCCGAGTTTGGCGCGGATGGTGGCGGCCCGGCAGAACGAGCTTCCCAAGCCGATCCGGTGGTTTTCGTACGGCCCCTTTTGGCGTTACGAGCGGCCGCAGAAGGGGCGCGGCCGCGAGTTCTTTCAGTGGAATCTCGACTGCATCGGCTCGAGCGCGACCGCCTGCGACGTCGAGGCGGTCCAGGTCGCGGCGGCGTTTTTTGAGGCTGTGGGGCTTTCGCCCGGCGAGGTGAAGATCCTGGTGAGCGACCGGCGCCTCATGGAGGAGGAGATCGCGCGCTTAAGGGTAGCGCCGGAGCGCACCCAGGAGGTCTTTCGCCTGATCGACAAGCGCGCCAAAATGCCGCCCGAAAAATGGCGTGCCTACGCCGCCGAGATGGGGCTGGGCTCCGCGGCCGAAGGGATCGAAACGCTCCTGGCCGGGCAGGATCTCTGGAAGCGTTCGGAAGTCCTGGCGCATTTCTTCGATCAGGCGCGCGCACTGGGGTTTGACGCCTGGGTCGCCTTTGACCCATCGGTGATCCGGGGCCTCGACTACTACACCGGGATCGTCTTCGAGGCGCGTGACGCGACGGGGGAGTTTCGGGCGATCTTGGGGGGGGGG
>SBBH01000263.1 GCA_005239795.1 Planctomycetales bacterium | reverse complement strand
TTCCTTGCTCTGCTCCGTCAGGTGGTCGATCACCCCTCTTTTGTCGGAGCATCTCGTCAGATCGCTTCAGCGATTTTTACAGCCGGCTAAAGGATTACAGCAGCCCTCCCTTCCGTTTGCATACGCATCACTGCAGCGGACAGAGGATGTTTCACACGACGTGCGTTTGTTTGGAAAACGATCACCCTCTCGACAAAGCGGCCATCCGGCGCAAGGCTGAGATCAGACGGTCGATCCACCCTTCCGGGCGGGGCATTTTAAAGACGTCCTCTTCCAGGTGGCGCGCGGCGGGAAAGAGCTTTGCGAGGTCTGGTGCCTCGATGCCGGCGGAAAACCGCAATTCGACCCCGTCTTTCTTTTCCTCGATCGCAATGAATCCCGCCGCGGTCGCGAGGATCCGAAGGCGCGCCGCCGCGAAGGATCGCCCGGCGGCATGAGGAGGCTTCCCAAACCGGTCGACGATGTGCGCGATCGCCGCGTCGAGCTCTGCTTCCGTCTGGGCGCGGGCGAGCTTCCGGTAGAGGCCGAATTTTTCCTCAGGCTCCGGGATATAGCCGTCGGGAAGATAGGCCTCTCCCAAGAGCCGCACGCGGGCACTTTCCCGGTGCCGAGGCGCCGGCTTTCCTTTGAGGGCGCGCGCCGCCTCAGACAAAAGCTGACAGTAGAGGGTGTATCCCACCGCCGCGATATGCCCCGACTGCTCGGTCCCCAGGAGGTTCCCCGCGCCGCGGATCTCGAGGTCCGCCAGGGCCACCTGGAACCCCGCCCCGAGATCCGAAAACTCCTCGATCGCCTTCAGGCGCCGCATCGCCGCAGGGGTAACGGTCGCGTCTGTCGGCACCAGGAGGTAGGCGTACGCCTGGCGCTTAAAACGCCCCACCCGCCCCCGGAGCTGATGGAGTTCCGCCAGGCCGTACCGGTGCGCGTCGCTCACGATGAGCGTGTTGACGTTCGGGAAATCGAGCCCCGACTCGATGATCGTTGTGGAGAGCAGGATGTCGGCGCGCCGCTCGGCCAGGTCCAGCATCGCCTCCTCAAGTTTTTCGGCGGGGAGCTTCCCGTGCCCCACCGCGACGCGCGCCTGCGGCGCCAGACGCGCGAGCATCCGCTCCATGCGCGCTAGGCCCGCAATCCGGTTGTGCACGAAGAAGACCTGCCCGCCGCGAGCCAGCTCCTCGGCCACGGCCTTCTGGATAAGGCCCTCGTTAAAACGCGCCACCTGCGTGAGGATGGCGTGCCGGTCCAAGGGAGGCGTCGCGAGGTTCGAGATCTCCTTGATCCCTAAAAGTGCCTCGTGAAGCGTGCGCGGGATGGGCGTGGCCGACAGCGCCAGCACGTGGAGCGCCGCGCGCAATCCTTTCAAGCGGTTCTTCGCCGCCACGCCGAACTTCTGCTCCTCGTCGATGATCAAAAGTCCGAGATCCGCGAAGCCGACGTCCTTCCCGAGAAGCCGGTGCGTGCCGATCAGAATGTCGATCCGGCCGGCCTTGGCCTCGGCGAGGATTTTTTTCTGCTGGGCGGCAGTCCTGAGGCGGCTGACCATCGCGATCTTGACGGGGAAGGAGGCGAAGCGCTCCTCGAAACTCTTGGCGTGCTGGAGCGCCAGCACTGTCGTGGGGGCCAGCACCGCGACCTGCTTGCCGCAGGCGACCGCCCGGAAAGCGGCGCGCATCGCGACCTCGGTCTTCCCGAAGCCGACGTCGCCCGTCAGGAGCCGGTCCATGGGGGTGCGCCCGGCAAGGTCCCGCGCGATCGCGTCGGCGGCCCGCTCCTGGTCGTCCGTCGGCGGATAGGGGAAGGCGACGTCGAACGCCTGCACGAAGGCCCGGTCCGGCATCAGGGCCTGGGCCGGATGGGCTTGGCGCAGCGCAGCGAGGCGCAGGAATTCTGCGGCGTAATCGCGCGTGGCCTGTGTGGCGGCCTTCTTTGCGTTCTTCCAGAGCTGCCCCCCGAGGCGCGAGAGCGCCGGCTTCTCGGTGCCGGCTCCCACGTAACGGAAGACCGCGGCGATCTCGTCGACCGGCACGTAGAGGACCGTGCGTTCGGCGAATTCCAGTTTTAGGTGTTCCCCGGCGCTTCCGGCTTTCTCGAGGCGCGCCAGTCCCCGGTAGATGGCGACCCCCTCGCGCTCGTGGACGACCACGTCGCCAGGCTTGAGCTGGGCCAGGTCCTCGATGGCGCAGGCGGCCTGGCGGGCGCGCCGCGGGACTCCGGGGCCGAAGCGATCCGGCGCGCGCAGGTGGAACACCTCGTCGTGGGAGACAAAGATCGGCCCGTCCGGCGCCAGCTCGAACCCCCGCGCGAGACGCCCCTCCCGGAGGAAAAGCTTTCCCTTCCAGTCGATCTGCCGTTCGGCCGAGAGCGTTTTCACCCGTTCGGCATCCGCCGCACGGCGCGCAAAAAGGAAAAAAGGGCGCCGGGCACGGGCCAGCTCCGCCAGGATCCGCATTTTGGCGTCCAGGTCCCCCACGAAGCGCACAAGGCTTTTCACCGGCAGGGAGGCGTCCGCCTCGGCCGCGAGCGAGTCCTCCCGAAGCGACAGGCGTGCGTGCGCGCCGAGGTGCCTCTCGATGTCCCCCGGCGTCCAGGGGAAAGAGCGACCCGGATCGGCGGCGAGGTTGGAGAGCCTCCTGTTGATCTCGCTGGGATCCAACAGGGCGATCCAGGCGTTTTTTTGAAGGTGTGCCAGAAGCGTCGTTTCCCCGGAGAGCGCGCCACCAGGAGGCGCCGGCAGGGTGAGCGTCGCGCAGGAGACAGGCTCGATCGATCCTTGAGTCACGGGGTCAAAGAAGCGGAGCGACCGGATGGCGTCGCCGTCCCATTCGATCCGGAGCGGCGCGTCGGGCGGGGTTTCCCTCTCCTTATCGGGGTCGGGAAACCGCGCCGGCAGATAGCAGTCGACGATCCCTCCCCGGCGGGCGTAGGTGAGCGGCCCCTCGACACGCCCGACGCGCTCGAGTCGGGCCTCGGCGAGTCGGGCGACGAACGGCTCCGGCGCCGGGCCCCCTCCGACCTCAAGCGGGATGTCGCGTCCGACGAGCGCCTGGGGCGCCGGCGCGGCCGCCAGGAGGGCCGCCGCGCCGATCACGAGGGGAGGCGGGTTGGGAGAGGCGAGATCCCGCAGGATGGAGAGCGCCTCGAACGACTCGCGCTCCGTGGAAAGGCCCCCCGCCTCCCCCGCCAGGGGCCAGACCTTGGCAGGCGGCAGGTCAGGTGAGAGGCTCGCGAGGTCCGAGGCCAGGTCGTCCCCCTCTGCGAAGCCGGGCACAACGCAGGCGAACGGCCGCCTTAGATCTTCGCGCACCGCGGCGATCACGAGGCTTCGCGCGGAGCCGAAAAGGCCGGCCAGGCCAAAAGATCCCCCTCCCTCGCGAAGCGCCGCCAGGGCTTTTGCGTACGGCTCGGTCCGCCGGAGCCACGCGAAAGCGGACTCCATGCGCCGATAGGATACCGGTTTTGGCCTTTCGTCGTTGACAAGACAGAGGCGCCCATCAGAGGTGCTAAATATTATAAACGAGACTTGACCCCTTTCCTTCCAGAAGCGCCGGGGAGCGCATTCGACGCTTCGCTTCTTCGGAGGAGATCACCCCCTTGAGGTAGAGCTTTTTGAGGGCGTGATCCATGCTGATCATCCCGTCTTTGCCGTGGGTTTCCATCACCGTGTAGAGGTGGTGGGCTTTCCCCTCGCGGATCAAGTTGGCGGCGGCGGCGTTGTTGACGAGAACCTCGACTGCTGCCACTTGCTTGATGTCATGGACCGTCGGAACCAGGCGCTGGGCGATGACCGCCAGGAGCGAGAGCGCCATCTGCGAGCGGACCTGGTTCTGCTGGTGTGGCGGGAATGAGTCGATCACGCGGTCGATCGCGCCGGGGGAGTCGTTGGTGTGCAGGGTCGAGATGACGAGATGTCCAGTCTCGGCGGCGGTGAGCGCAGCGGCCATCGTGTCGAGGTCGCGCATCTCTCCCACAAGGATGATGTCCGGGGCCTGCCTCAGGGCGTGCTTGACGGCGGCCGCAAACGACAGCGTGTCCTCGCCGAGCTCCCGTTGCTCGATCACGCTCTTCTTGTTGGTGTACAGAAACTCGATCGGGTCCTCGATGGTCACGATGTGGGAGCGCCGCTTGTTGTTCACCACGTCGATCATGGCCGCCTGCGTGGTCGACTTGCCATGCCCGGTGGGGCCGGTGACGAGGATCAACCCTTGAGTGCGCAGGGCCAGCTCCCGGAGGACAGGCGGAAGCCCCAGGGTCTCGAGCGCCGGGACTGTCGACGGGACGAGGCGGAAGACCGCGCCGATCGCGCCGCGCTGCTGGAAGACGTTCCCTCGGAAGCGGAATTGGTCCCGGTAGGTGAAGGAAAAATCGAGGTCTTTTTCCTTCTCGAACCGGATGAGATGGTCCTGATTGAGAAGCTCATAGACGAGCTTTTTGACCTCCTCGGGGCCGAGAGACTCCTTCCCGATCGGGTGGAGCTCGCCGTGCCGGCGCAACATCGGCGGGACGCCGGCAGTCAGGATAAGGTCGGAGGCCTTTTTGTCGACAGCGAGCGGCAGGAGGGATTCGAGCGTGTGCATCAGGAACCTCAGGGCCGCCGACCGAGCTCTATTTTTTCCAGCGGGAGTCGCTCACCGTCAGGCGCTTGCGGCCTTGACGCCGACGCCGCGAGAGAACTTTTTGGCCGTCGGCCGTGCGCATCCGGCGGCGAAAGCCATGCCGGCGCATGCGGCGCTTGACGTGAGGGGTGTAGGTCAGCATCGGGAGGGGGATCCTAGCAGAGGGGAAGCGGAAAGCAAGACTGGGTTCGTGAATCGTGGTTCGTGGATCGTGCCTCGCCGGACGCGGCTATCCTGCGAATCACGCGTCACGAATCACGCATCACGACTCTGCGTGCGTCGGGTTTCCCCCATCCCGGTCTTGATCCCCTGCGCGCGTGACGCGACGATGCCGCATGTGACAACGGAGGCGGTTCGGAAGCTCCTGGCGGATCTCCGTCGTGGGCGCCACAGCGTGGACGCGGCGGTCCGGCGCCTGCGGGCCCTCCCTTTCGTGAAGGCGGGCGGTGCCCTGCTCGACACGCACCGGGCCTTGCGCTGCGGATTCCCTGAGGTCGTTTTTTGCGAGCGAAAATCTCCCCACTCGGTCGCACGGATCGCGCGCGCGGCCCGGGCCGCGGGGCAGGACCTCTTGGCGACGCGCGCGACACCCGAGATTTTTCGCGCCATCAAGAAAATAGACCGGCGGGCGCGCTACCGTCCCGAGGCCCGGATCGTGATGCTCGGCGCCGGCAACAGTAGGAAGCGTCCGGGGATCGTCGTGGTCGCCGCCGGGAGCTCGGACCGCTTCGCCGCCGAGGAGGCGCGCGTCACGGCGGAGTTTTTCGGCAACCGCGTCGCCGCGATCCACGACGTGGGGGTGGCGGGGCTCCACCGGCTCCTGGCGCACCTGGCGATCCTGCAGGGGGCGCGCGTCATCGTCTGCGTCGCCGGGATGGAGGGGGCCCTGGCGAGCGTCGTGGGGGGGCTTGTGGCCTGTCCCGTGATCGCGGTCCCCACGTCGGTGGGGTACGGCACGCATTTCAAAGGGGTCACGACGCTTCTTTCCATGATGAGCTCCTGCGCCGCCAACGTCGTCGTCGTCAACATCGACAATGGGTTCGGGGCGGGGTATGTGGCGGCGTTGATCAACAGAAGTCATGAGACATGAGAAAAAGAAAAAAAACTGAAGAGTCCTCCTCTCAGGGGATTCCGCCGCTGCCGGTGCGCCCGCGCGGCGCCCACAAGGGGGAGGTCGGCCGTGTGCTTGTCGTCGCCGGCTCGCGCGGGATGCTCGGGGCGGCGTGCCTGGCCGCGCGCGCGGCGGCGCGCGGTGGCGCGGGGCTTGTCACGCTCGCTCTGCCGAAGGGGCTTCTCCTCCCCGCGTCGGCCAAGCTCACGGAGACGATCCTGACGCCACTTGCCGAAACTTCTAGGGGCGCGATTTCCAGCTCGGCCCTCCCTGAACTGTTCCGTCTTGTTGGCGCATGCGACGCCGCGGCGATTGGACCCGGTCTCTCGCGCGACCCGGAGACACAAGAAGTTGTCTCGTCGCTCTACGCGCAGGCGGCGATGCCGCTGGTGGTCGACGCCGACGCCCTGAACGCGCTCGCCGAGCGCCGGGTCGATCTCGCCCGGCATGCTGGGAGGCGCCTCCTCACGCCGCATCCGGGAGAGATGGCGCGCCTTCTCGGAATTTCGACCGGGGCCGTTCAGAAAAGCCGTTTGCGCCGCGCCTCAGGCCTCGCCCGTGCGGCAAAGGCAGTCGTCGTCCTGAAAGGAGCCGGCACGGTGGTGGCGGACGGCCGCCGGAGCGCCGTCAACGCGACGGGAAATCCCGGCATGGCGACGGCGGGGGCCGGCGACGTCTTGACGGGGCTCGTGGCGGCGCTTTGGGCGCAAGGGATGGAGGCTTGGGAGGCGGCGCGCCTGGGAGTCCATCTGCACGGCCTGGCCGGGGATCTTGCCGCGGGCCACCTGGGGGAGCATTCCCTCATCGCGGGGGACCTGGTGGATTTTTTGCCCGAGGCGTTCCGCTCCCGCCGATAAGGATCGTGATGCGTGGGTCGTGAGGCGTGATTCGTTGACGTTGCCGAACTCCGCTTTCTTGCGAACCACGCATCACGCACCACGAATCACAAACCCTTCTCCCTTCCTCTCCCCTTACTTCCGGCCTCCCCTGCCGCGGCCGTTTCGTCCGTCGCGATAATCCTCCCGGCGATCGCGGAGATCCTCCCGGGCGTCCCGGGCATCTTCGAGGCAATCAAAGAGATTCCAATGGCGATCGTCGTTCCAATCGTCGCGGTCGCGAGCGTCGCGAAAATCTTCGCGTCGATCGCGGACATCTTCCCGGCGGTCTCGATGGTCCTCCCGGCGATCGCGCACATCCTCGGCGCGGTCCTTGCAACCGCCGTCGTGCCGAGCGTCGCGGATGTCTTCCTGGTGGTCGCGGACATCTTCCCGACGGTCTCGAGTGCCCTCGCGGCGGTCGCGGGCGTCTTCTCGATGGTCACGAACATCCTCACGCCAGTCGCGCGGGCCGCCATCCTGTTGGGTGCCGCGCGCGTCTCCATGGCGCTCGCGAAGTTTCTTGAGGAGGCCAGGACATTTCTTCTCGAGAGCGCCCCGCGCCGCGGCCCGCTCCGCCTCGCCCAACTCCCCGTCCTTGTTGGCGTCGAAGCGTTCCTTCATCCGCTCGCGGATCTGCTCCCGGCGCCGTTCACACCAGGCCCGGACCCGCTCGCGGACTTCCGTCGGGGCCTCCCGGAGCTTTTCGCGAAAATGCCCAAATCGCTCGGCGTGGTCGACGCAGATGCCGTCCTCGCGGCATCCCGGGCAGTGGTCAACCTCCTCAATGAACCGCTGGGCGGGGCCGAGCGGCCTGTCTCCCCCTTTTTCGTTTCTTTCTCTGTGAGGAAGGGGGACCCCCTCGTCTGCTTTCCCCTGCATTGTCGCCAGTAAGAGAAAAAACCCCGCCGCCGTCCCCACGCCCCGTCTGTTTAGACCCATAAGAACCCCCTTTCTGAAAAATGTTCCCGGCGTCTTGTGGTTGATGACTTTTATTTTTGCGGGTCCACAGACCCGCAAGAATAGCCCCGGAGGGGAAAATTTTCGGGCCGTACCCGAAAATTTAAAGGTCATCAACCACTTGTCCACGAAGAGAGAAGGCGCAAAAAAGATGCCACGGGTCTCTATCTGGAGGCTTGAATCTCAAGATATTTATATAAATGAGTTGCGCTGTCGATCCATGCCATGAAAGAATTTTAAAAACTGTCGCTTTTTTCTACAGATGCTCGGTTTCCCAGCACTTAAGGGCAAGAGGGGGTGCGAATCACGTGTCACGAATCACGTTCTTCAGGTGTGCTCCAAGAGGGCTCTGATCTCCCCTGTCCATTTCCGCCGAACGTCGCGGCGCAGGGTTTCCTTGAGGACGCGCGCCGCCCCTTTGAGGTCGCCGTGTTCACGGAGCGTCAGGCCCAGATAAAACCCTGCCTCTACGTCGCCAGGGTCGCGCGCCAGGATCTCCCGAAAAATCCCCTCGGCCCCGAAGCGGTCCTGCGCCAGGAGCGCGGCGATCCCCCGCGTGAGCTCCGCCTCCGGGTCCCGGGGATCTTGGCGCCGTGCGGCGCGACGCAAAAAAGACCGGTGAACGCCGCCGGCCGCCAGGAAAAGTGCGGCGGCGGCGGCCGTCCCGGCGATCTCAACCGGAGCGGAAGCCCTGAGGCCTGCGACAGCAACCCAGAAAGTTCCCGCCAAAAGCACCGCGCCGGCCGCCCCGGCCCAGAGGCGGCATATCGTCCGAAGCCGCTTAAAGAGGGGACGCGCGGCGGAGGCGTTCATGCGAGCGGCTCCAGACTCATCGAGCGCCGGTGGGCTTCCTGGACGAACTTCATGTAATGGTAGGTTCCGATGGCGCGGGGAGCATGCGCGAAGGCGGATTTCCCGTGGCTGGGGCACTCGGCCAGGACCGGGTCGCGCCCGATCGCCGACGCGAAGAGGATCCCGGGGAAGAACCGCTCGATCTCGCGGCGGACCTCCTCCACGATCCCCCCGGCGCCCGGCGGGGTCTGCGTGAGGAGGATCCCGAAAATCGCCGGGGCCCCTGCGGGGTTTTCCGTTCCCAGGCGCGAGAGCGCCTCCTTCATCTGAACAAGCCCCTCGAGACTCAAAAATTCCGCCTGCACGGGGATCAGGATCCCGGTCGCGGCCGTCAGGGCCGAAACTGTGAGGCCGTTCAGGGCCGGCGGACAGTCGAGGATCATGAAATCGTAGTTCCCCGAAAGCCTCCGCAGGGCGCGCGCCAGGACCGTGAGAGGGATTTGCCCCGCGCTGACCTGGGCGTCTGCCTCGCGCAGGCGGTAGCTCCCTGCCGCGAGGTCCACCCCCGGGCCAGCCGGCCGCACGAACTCAACGGCGCGCTCCGGGGCGCTGATCATTTCCGCCGTCCCTTGAGATTTCGGAGCCGCCAGGCTTGTCGTGGCGTTCCCCTGGGGGTCGGCGTCCACGAGGAGCACGCGCTTCCCCCCCAGGGCCAGTCCGCAGGCCAGATGCACCGCCGTCGTGGTCTTCCCCA
>SBBH01000118.1 GCA_005239795.1 Planctomycetales bacterium | reverse complement strand
GGGCCGGCTTCGGCGCGGGAGGCTTTCTTTCCTCCAGCATGCGGCGCAATTCCTCGAAGGGATCCGGGACGGATTCCTCGGTTGGGGGCGCCGGCGGCGCGACGGGCGCGGACGCCCCCCCCTTCTCGCCCAGGGTGCGGCGCGCGTTCTCCTCCTTCATCTTCTTCATCCGGTCGAGGATCCATCCCCCGATCCCGATGATGATGATGAAAAGCGACCAGATCGAATCGACGTCCATTCCTACGCTCCCCCTCTACTCATGACTCATGACTATCCTGTCGGCCCCTTGTCCTCAGGCTTGGCGATCGCATCGCGCATCGTGGTGTCCGCCTGGATATTCTGCATGCGGTAATAATCCATGATCCCGAGGCGGCCGGAGCGGAACGCCTCCGCCATCGCCTTGGGGATCTCGGCCTCCGCCAAGACCACCTTGGCGCGGTTCTCCTGCGTCGCTGCCTTCATCTCCTGCTCCTGGGCGATCGCCATCGCGCGGCGCTTCTCGGCGTTGGCCTGGGCGACGCGCTTATCGGCCTCCGCCTGGTCGGTCTGAAGGCGCGCGCCGATATTCTCGCCGACGTCGACGTCGGCGATGTCGATCGAAAGGATCTCGAAGGCGGTGCCGTTGTCGAGCCCCTTCTCCATCACGGTTTTCGAAATCCGGTCGGGACTCGCCAAAACCTGCTTGTGATTGACGGCGGAGCCGATCGTGGAAACGATCCCTTCGCCGACCCGCGCGACGATCGTCTCCTCCGTAGCGCCCCCCACGAGGCGGCCGAGATTAGTGCGCACGGTGACGCGCGCGCGGACCTTGAGCTGGATCCCGTCAGCGGCGACCGCCTCGATCGATTCCTTCCCCGATTCCTTGCTGGGGCAGTCGATCACCTTGGGGTTCACGCTCGTTCTCACCGCGTCGAAGATGTCGCGGCCCGCCAGATCGATCGACGTCGCCTGCTTAAAGGTCAGCGAAATGCCGGCCTTCGAAGCAGCAATGAGAGAGTTCACGACGCGAATCACGTTCCCCCCCGCCAGGTAGTGCGCCTCCAGATCATTGGCGCTGATGTCGAGTCCCGCTTTCATCGCCGTGATCCGCGCCTGGACGATGACGGTCGCGCTGACTTTCCTAAATTTCATGAGGAACAATTGGACAAGCCCCACCGGCGCTCCCGACAAGCGCGCCTGCACAAACAACCAAAAATTGTTCAGAACCATTCCAAAGACAATGAGCAGGGCGAATGCGATGACAGAAAAAATTATCCATGACCAAGACCACATAGAGACCTCCTCTTTAGTTTTCAGTTGCCGCGCTCAACACGCTTGACGACCAACTCGCTTGCCTCGACGCGGACGACCTCGACGGAATTCCCCTTTTCTACGACGCCCCGCTCCGAGCGGGCGTCGAACCGCTTCCCCTCCACCTCCACCGCTCCCGACGGCCGCAGGACGGTCGCGGCAACCCCCTTCTTGCCGACGAACATCTCGAGCCCTTCGCGTCCCGGCGGCAGATACCCCTCCGAGGCCGACAGCGAGCGCTTCAACGCCACGCGGTTCATCCCCCACCGAAGGATAAGCGGAATCCCGACGGCGCCCCCCGCCGCCAGGAAAACCGCCGCCACCGCCGACAGGTCCCGCCACGCCAGATACACCGCCAGAAAAAGCGACAGGACCCCCGCGGTCCCGGCGATCCACCCGGGGATGAAAATCTCGAGAAACACCAGGGCGAACCCCGCGGCGTAGAGGAACGTCACCCAGGCCATGGCCTCAGACGGCGTGTAGAGTCCCATGAGCGCGGCTTCCGGCGTCACGTCCCCTTCCGGACGATGATCCGGCCTCCCTCGACGCGGTGCACGATCACGGGCTGCCCGCGGTCCACGTATTCCCCCTCGGTCGTCACCTCATAGAGCGCCCCGTCGATGTCGATACGCCCCGCCGGACGGAGCGTCGTGACGGATCTCCCGCGCTTCCCCAGAAGCGGCGCGTCCGTCCTGCCGACAGCCGCGGCCGCCTCGGCGGCGGCGTTCCCGGTCATCGCCGTCGTGAGCACCATGCGATTCAAGACCGGAATGCTTCCCATCCACTTGATGATCGCGAGAATCGCGAGAAGCGCCCCGAACATCCCGCCAAAAACGGTCATCGCCGTCTGGCCCAGAAGCGCTCCCCAGTCGACAGGAGGAAGCACTTGGGTCCCCCGGGCGGGTTCAGGGGGGATATTCGGCCCTCCCGTTCCCGGCAGGGTCGGCAGGAACACCAAAAAGAGAGACGCCACGATCAGGACCGCCCCCGCGGTCCCGGCGATGCCGAAGCTGGGTATCACGAAAAACTCCACGAGGAGCAGGACAACCCCCAGGACGAAGAGGGCGATCTCCCACGACTCGGCCAGTCCCCCGAGGTATTTCCCGCCGAAGAGAAGCCCGAAACAAGCGACCGCGAGAAGCTCGGGGACACCCAGCCCCGGATGATTGAGGGCGATGTAGATCGCGATCAGCCCCACCAAGAGCAGGATCCCGGAGATCATGGGGCTTTTCACCAAGCGCGTGAGGGTCTCCGACCAGGTGGGCTCGATCGAGACGACCTCGTCGGCCTTCCACCCATAGAGCTTTAAGAGCTCCGAGCGGTCCTTGGCGAGCGAACGCGCCACGCCGTAGGCGACCGCCTCCTGGGCGGTAAGCGTCAAGAGCTGTCCCTTGGGCTTGACGACCGCCAGGACCGAGGGCTCTTTTTTCTTCTGCTTTAAGTTCTCGAGATCCGTGTCGGTCAGGAATTGCGCCTGGTCCCCTTCCCACGCCCGGTAGACGACGATCTCCTTGTCGACCATCCCCTCCCCGATCGGGGCGGGGTAGTTGTGCCGCTCGGCGAAGAGGCGGAAGCGCGCGCGCAGGGCCGTCTTGAATTTTTCCGGCCCGTATTCTATCCCCTCTCCTGTCTGCAGGATCGGCTCGCAGTCGCCGATCGCAGTGTTGGGATTCATCACCACTTCCTGGCACGACAGCGTGATCAAGGCCCCCGCCGAGATCGCCTTCGTTTTGACGAAAGCGACCGTTTTCGGAATCGTCGTGTTCAACAGAAGATCCGAGATCTTCAAGGCCGAGTGGACCTCCCCGCCGTAGGTGTCGATCTCGAGGACGAGCGCCGCGGCCCCCCCCGCCTCGGCGTCCTGGATCCGCCGCTCGAGGAAAAGCGTCAACCCCTCGTCAACCATGAACTGTTCCTCGTCGGAGACCGGCAGGATCACCACCTTGCCGGCAAGCGATGGGGCCTCAGGAGGCGCGCCGGCTCCCAGGGTCACGAATCCCATCATAAGAGCGGCCGCCCCCAACCTTCTCCGACGACTCTCAAAAGAGCTGGTCATTCCCCTTCCTCCCAAGCCTCCACGATCCGCGCGGCGCGCGAGCGGATTTCCGGGTCTTCGGACTCGGCCGCGCGCCGGAGGTGCTCGCGCGCGACCGGGCCGGTCTTCTCGAGACACACCGTCGCCGCCTCGCGCTTCTGAAAATCCGCGTCGCCGAGATCCTTGACAGAAGAGACGATCCGGGCTTCCACGGCCGGCGTGAGCTCAACCGGCGCACGCGGCGCCGCCAAAAGCCCCTGCTCCTTGGCCAAACGCTGGAACTTTTCCTCCTCCACGAGATCGATATGGCCGTCCGCAAAAAGGACATGGCGCCGGCCGCGATGGCGCGGCATTTTCTCGAAAACCACCACACGGGAAGAGAGATCCCCCCCCGGCGCGGTGGCATTCTTGCGGACATAGGCGTAGCTTGCCGGGTGGTCGGCAAGCCACTGGACAGCCTCCTTCCCCTGTAGGTATCTCCGGACGGAGGGGCGCCCTTCATCTAGAGGACAATAAAACAGAGAAAGGTGCGCGGACGTCTTCTCCTTCAGGAGATCAGAAAGCCGCGCCGGGAACTTCCCATGAGTGGTCCCATAGGAGTTCCAATGCATATGAAAAGCGCTCAGGTTGCATCGACACGCAAAATCTTTTTGCTGGCGGCAGGACTGCATCGAACCGACAAACGCCGCCGTCCCCCAAACGCCGATGAGCGTCGGATCGAGCGGCAGGAGATTCAGGCCGATCGGCGACCACCCCTCGATCGCGACGCAGTCGCGCGCGACGTTTGTGGCCACCACAGCCCCCATCAGATAGCGCGTCAGCACCTCCGAAGACGGAAGTGCATTCAGGTTGAACCCGGGGTTCTGCCCGCCGAACCCTTGAGCCAACCCCGTAAACTGCAGCAGTGTGTTGTAGGCCAGTGTCACGATCTCCGGCAGGTCCATATAGGTTGCCGACACGGTCCCCTCCGGGATCTTGGACGCGACCTGCTTGAAACGCTCGTCCGCGGCAAGCCCCTGGAAGCCCGGACGCTTCCAGGCGGACAAGAGACTTTTCAAGGCCTGAGGACTGGTCGAAGCCGCCAGATGCGTCTCGGTCACCACGAAGGTCGGCTGGAAAAGCATTCCCAACTCCATCACGCCCATTCCCCCCGGGTCCCGTCCGCCGCCAAAGTTATAGAGCGTCCACCCTGCATAAGGAGTCTTGGTATAAGGAGCCCCCTCGGCGGCCGCGTAGGCGGCGAGCTTCTCGAGGCAGGCTTCGACTTTCTTGGCGTCCTTGACTTCGATCAAGACCGTCAGCGGCGGGATCGGAATGAGCCCCGCCCCCGGTTTCCCGAGGGAGAAGGCGCACTCCTCTCCCAAAGCGGAAAGCAGATCCTCCTCGACCCGAATGCCGGCCTCTTTCTGAAGGGCCGTGACATCCCCCTGGAGGTCCCGGCGGTCCTCTTCCGAAAGATGCGGCACGCCGGCGCGCGCGGCTTTGACAAGCGCCTGCCAAGGAATTTTTGCCGCCGCCGCGGCAAGGCACTTTTCCGGCAACCGCCCGAACGACCGCCAGGGTCCCCGTGGGGCGAGCGAGAGCGCCTCAAAAAATCCGGTCAGGCCCGCCGGCGCGTCGAGGAACAGAATCTCCCGGAATCCGTCCCCCTCGGGAACGAACGCCAATCCCGCCCCCTCGACGCGGTCGAGTCCCAGAATGCGGGGAAACGCCCCCATCTCCGGATCAAGTTCTAGTTCCTGTACCAGGCCGGGGGTGTCCGTCAGGCGCGCCTTGGCCGCGGCGAGGTTGGCGTAGCAGAAAAGGGCCCCTCCCGCGAGATCCCCGCAGGCGGCGCGGACGCGCTTAAAAGAAGGGGAAGCGGCGAGCGGCCGCGCGGCCGGCGCCGACAGGATCGCCAGATCCTTCTTGGAATCCAGGGCCCCCTCAAGAGTCAAGACGAGAAAACACGCTTTCCCTTTCGTCGCGTCGAGAACAGTGAGACCTCCATCCGAGCCCTTGGCCCATAGAAAGCCTCCCCCGACCCCCCACTGAAGCGTGCGAGCGAGGTCCGGAGCATGCCGCTTGATCCCCGCCTCGAAATGCTGAGCGAGCGCCATCGCTTCCGGTCCAACGAGGAGCGCGGCCACCTTGAGCGCAGGCTTGTCTTTGTTGTGGTTTTCGTTTTCGACCCAGGCGGCGCACTCGCACCGCGCGAGAGGGACTTTCATGAGGAAGCGGAGCGCGGCCAGATAGGGCTTCGCCTCGCGGCCCCCCTCCTTTTCGAGGAAGGTCTTGAGTTCGCGCGCCGAGTCCTGGATCTCCTCCTCGCGCCAGGTTTTTCCCAGGGCCGTCCCAGCGGTTTTTTCGCGAAACCCCGCGGGGTTCTCGATCGCGGCATAGAAGAGGATCTCCTCCGGAAGCGATTCAGCAAGGCTCGGAAGGGATTGCGGCTCCGCCGCGCGCGCAGCCGCGGAGAGCGCGAAACCGATAAGCCCTCCCCATGCTGTTTGCATTCTCATCCGCGGGATTGTAAGCGGCTTGACCCATGGCGACGAGGAGAAAAGGGAACGGCGTTTCTCATCATGGGGCAGGCGGCGCACTCGGCTGTGGCGCCGTTTTCGGGGACGACTTATACTCCCGCCCGTCTTATCTGCTTTTGCCGTCCGGGGGCCGGTAGCTCAGCTGGGAGAGCGCTACGTTCGCAACGTAGAGGTCGTGGGTTCGATCCCCATCCGGTCCATTTCGCGTATCGACGGCCATCTTCTGCGTTGCGGGCCGCTCGCCGTGTCGCAGGCAGACACAACCTTCGCGGCCCGCGCCTTGAATCTGACCATCGCTCCGCAAAATGGCTGGTGGCCGCGCGGGAGCGCGGGCTGGAGTCGCTCCTCCCTGGATTTTTACTTCTTCCCTGGCGCTTCAGGAGCCCCGCGGCTTTCCGGCGCCGCGGCCATCCCGCGCAGAGCCTCATGGGCCGGCCCATAGGCCGGATCGATCGACAAGGCTGAAAGAAACGCCCGGCGGGCCTCCTCGCGGCGAGCGCCCGAGAGAAACGCCACCCCCATGTTGTAGAGAAGCGGCGCGGAACGCTGACTCTTCACAGCCCATGTGCAGAGCATCTCCGCCTCCCCCAGGTCCCCCTGCTGGATCATCACCGCGGCCAGGTCCACGACAGCCGCGTGCAGGCCCGGATGCCGGTCGACGATCCCCATCAGGAGATCGCGCGCTTCGGTGAGCTGTCCGAGCGCCGCAAGTTCCTCCGCGTAAAGCAGAAGGTAACCTGGATCCCTGGGAGCATCCCGAACGAGCGCGGCGTAGAGCCCGGCCGCCTCCTCATGGCGCCCCAGGGCGCGGGCGTTGGCGGCCATGTTCACGCGGAAGGCGCGGTTCTCGGGCATCCGGATGACCGCGTCGCGGTAGAAAAAATGGGCCAGCTCCAGGTTTCCAAGCCGCTGCTGGATCCCCCCTAAGAGATTGGGGATCTCGGCCGTGAGGTCCGCGTTGTCGCGAAAAGGCACGTAGGCGATCGAGGCATTGAGGCACATCCGCCGCAGGCGCTCCGGAGGCGGCCGGTGGGCCTTGTGCCACACCGTCGCGAGGTTGAACCGGGGGCGGGGTTTCCCGGGGGATTTTCGGGCCGCGTCAGCCCAGATCGCGTCCTTCCGAGCCCAGGTCTCGACGCGCTCTGAGACGGCAACGCCCCAGAAAAGAAGCGCGGCCACGACAGAGTAGCCGGCGGCGGCACGCAGGGCTCCGCCGGCCCTTTCCCACGCCCGCGAGAGAAAGACGCCCGAGAGCCACGCCACGGCGATCATCGGGGCATACAGGTGGTGCTCGAAAAAAAGGTCCTCGAGGGGCGCCGCGGCCGGCGGCAGCCACGCCAGAAGGAAGAGGGCCGCTCCCACCGCAAGAGCCGACGACGCCGCCGGCCGATCTTTTTGCGCGCGTAAAATCCAGGCCGAAAGCCCTACAGCCGCGGCGGCCAAAACCAAGAGCGGTCCCCAGACGCGACGATCCCTCACGGCCTGGCGGACTCCCGCAAAAGCCGCCCGGAACGGCGCCGTCCCGGAGCGCGCCCGCACAGGCGAGGAAAGTTGTGCCGCGCCCGAAGGTTCCTCGAAAACGACTCCCGCGGGTGGCGCGGTATCCCCGGGGGAAAACTTGAACGGAAGCACCAGCTTTCCTTCACGGATCTTAGGTGGCAAAACGGCCGGACCCGGAAGATATGTCACGCCGACCGGCATGATGTCGTAGTCAAGCGTCGGCGAAACGGGCAAGAGGATCTTCCCGGCGGCGCCCAGGAGGCATTCCGGCTGCGTCAGCCAGTAGGCGGTGGAATATCCCGGGGGCCGGAACCCCTCGCGCGTGCGAAAGAAGTGCGCCAAGTCCCCCGCCAAGCCAAGAAATGGGAGAACCGCCAGGACCCCGCCTGCCAACACTGTCCGCCAGGCCGTCTTCCGGATGAGCGCCGCCCAGACGAAAGCGATCGCGGGAAACACGAGCCCGAGTGGCATCGCCCCCACGGAAGAGAAAAATCCGACGCCCGCCAGACCCAGAAAGCGCCTCCAACGCGGCTCCCCGCGCCGGCGCCGCACGATCATCTCGTCGACGGCGAGCACCCCCCCCAAACCGCACAGGGTCGACAACAATGTCGACCGGGCCGAGAGATAGACAACCGACTCCACCTGCATC
>SBBH01000136.1 GCA_005239795.1 Planctomycetales bacterium | reverse complement strand
GTGTCCCCATCCTCGCTTTCCGTCCCATCGGCAGCCTCCTTTCTGGCTACCAGATAGATCGGATCAGCGCACCTCACCACTTTTGGGATAATTTCTAAGGGTCGTCAACCATAAGGATCTGGACCGCACACTCAGGAAGTGAAAGGGAGCACCCCTGGCGCGGGAGCGATTCCTCGGACGGCGCGGGCGGCGGCGCGCTGGCTCGCGGGGTCGGCGCCGTAAGAGCAGAGCACCAGGGATGTTTCAGGCAGATCCTTCGCGGCCCACGGGGATCCCAGGAGGATCGCCGCGGCGATCTTCACGGAGCGCTCCTTGAGGGACGCGAGCGCCGCGCGCGCGGCGGCGGAAAGCCCCGCTGTCCCCTTGTTCATGCGGGGGCGGCAGGCGATGAAGAGAACGACTTCGTTTTTTGGGCCGTAGCTTTTTTCCCCCGGAGGAGAGAGAAGCGGGGCGAGTGCGTGCGGGGCCAAGGCGGCGGCGAGAGGGCCGGGACGAAAATCGCCGTCGTCATCCAGATAAAAGATGGACCGGCTGGTGAGGAGGTCCTCCCCGGGACGGAGTGCGCCTTTCAGAAGCGTGACGGCCGCTTCGGCGATGCGGTCAGGAAGGGTAGACAGTGCTGAGTCCTGAGTGCTGAGTGCTGAGTTCACAGCTGGATCCTGCGATCGACGAACGACGATCGACGAACGACGATTGAGCGCCTCAAGATTCCCGAGTGCGCGGTCGACGGCGCTCCTTGAAAGCGTGCCGCCGGCCAGGTCTTGGGCGAGATGTGCCGCGAGCCTCTCGGGGTCCGCGGGGTCGAGCACGAGATCAATCCCGGCCTCGACGGCCCCGTGCGCGGTTTCGGCTTCCGGCCGGTCGCAGGCCGCCTTCATGGTGAGGGCGTCGGAGAAAACCGCGCCCGAAAACCCCAGTCGCTCGCGCAGGATCCCGGTCACGATCGGGCGGCTCCGCGTGGCGATCTCGTTCATGTCGAGCGCGGGGCAGGCGAGGTGCGCGACCATCACGGCATCCAGCCCCGCGGCGATCAGTTCGCGGTAGGGGAGCCAGTCGTCCCTCTCGAAGGCTGCGAGAGGGCGCAGATCGGACACCCGTTCGCTGTGTGTATCGGCCGACACATGGCCGTGCCCGGGAAAATGCTTGGCGCATCCGAGGGTTCCCGCCTCGTGCAGGCCCGTCAGGAAAGCGCGTCCGAAGGCCCCGACGCGGGCGGGGTTGGAACCGAAGGCGCGCGTCCCGATGATGGCGCTCCCGTCGGGAGACTGCACGTCGAGGACGGGGGCGAGCGCCACCTCGATCCCGGCCTTTTTCATGTCGAGGCCGGTGAGGAGCCCCGCCTCCCGCGCCAGGTCCAGTTCTCCCGCGGCCCCGATTGCGGCGGGAGGGGGGAGGAGCGCCGCGCCGGCGAGCTGCTGTCCCGCGCCGCGTTCGACGTCGGAGAGGACGAGAAGCGGATGGGGGACACGCGCGCGCAGATCCGCAAGCTCTGCCGCCAGCGACGTGAGATCCCCTCCAAAAAGAAGTATCGCGCCGGGGCGGACGGTTTCGACCAGGCGGCGCCTCTCGGCGGAGGAGGTTTTGGCCCAGCGGAGCGTCAGGCAGACGAGGCGCCGGGCGCGCTCGGAAGCGTCGCTCACCCGCGCCTCATATACGCCGGCAAGCGAGCTGCAGGGCGTAGAAGACATGCCAGCCGCGCCGGCCGGCAAGAGGGAGGAAGATCGCTTCGCCCCGCGCGGCGAGTGCGAGCCATGCCGAGAGAAGCGCGGCGGGATATTCCCCCGGCGGCACGAGGCGGCGCCTCCAGAACAGAACCTCGACGTGGAAATTTTTGGCGAGCTGTTTGGCGATCGAGCGGGGCGCGAGCGTGTGGAGAAAGAGATAGAGCCGCCCACCGGGAGCCAGGCGCCGCGCCGCCTGCGGGATGAAGCGCATAAGAAGCGCGTCCCCGCGCGCCCCGCCGTTTTGACCCAGCCCCAGGCGCGCGCGGCCCGGAGCCGGTTTCTGGGGGAGATTGGCCACGAGAATGTCGAAGCGGCCCCGCACGCCCGTCAGGAGATCGCCGCGGTGCAGGGAGACATCGGCCCCGTTGGCCGCGGCGGTGCGCCGGGCGAGCGCGAGCGCTCGCGGATCGCAGTCGATCCCGACGCTCCGGGCGGCCCCCAGACGCGCCGCCAAGACCGAGAGGATCCCGGTGCCGCAACCGACGTCGCAGACGGCGCGATTCCGGAGGCGCCGCGCATCAGAAAAAAGCGCCCGGGCGGCCATCTCGGTCCCCTGGTCGGAAAAGATCCCGTTTGCGGCGTCGCTGTGCTCGGCGAGGTGCAGTCCTCTCCCTCTGGACCCTAGGGCCGCTGGGATCACTACGGGTCCGGGGGCCCCGCGCCCGCGGGCGTCGGGGAGGCGCCGCGCCGCGCGCCAGTCGAAGTCGGGGAAATGTCGCCGCAGGAGAGCCCGCATCGTTGGACAGAATAGAGGCCGGAGGATGGGCCCCGCAAGGTATGCGCCGTTTTGACAGTGCGGTGATTGAGGGATATCCTGTAAGAGCCATGACAGTAGTGGTGCGCGTTTTGGTCATCCTGTCGGTGTTGGCGGCGGCGTTCCCCATGAACGTCTGCCGGTGTGTTCATGAGGGAGCCTGCCGACAGGTTGCTGTCCCCTCCGAGCCGATGAAGGGATGTTGCCATACCGAATCCCCCGAAAGGGACGCACCTTGTGCGCCGTCTTCTGGCGGGTGCGGATGCGCGGCTCTCGGGGTGCCTCAGGGGGATCTTTTCGTCGAGCCGGTCATGTCGGCCTCGGGCGCCTGCGCCTCGGCGCTTTTCCTGCCGGGGGCGCCTTGGGCCGTCGTTTCCGTCCCGTCCCGCGTCGCCTCGCTTCTCGGGAACATCTTTGAAACCGGCCCGCCGTCCGGCGCGCCGTCGCTTTTCATTCTGCACTGCTCCTTCCTGATTTAAACCCTTTTCCCCTGTTCGCGGGAAGAGGCCGCCTCTGCCGCGCCACAAGGCGTAGCGTCGTCGGCGCTTTTTCCGCTCCCGAAATGCTCGGCATCTGTTTTGCCCGATTGTCTGCCCTCTACGGACGGCAGTCGGCAGGAAGGGGAAGAGTGGGAAATATGACGCGGTTGGAGGGGATTATGGCTGAAAAATTCGCACTGGGCGCCGGTGCGGCGTGCACCCTTCTTTTGGCGGGGTGTGGGGAGCCTGCGGGCCTTGGGAAGGAGCGCGCCGCCGCCGATACGGCCGGCACACCGTATCAGGCGCCCCGTCCCAAGCGCGCGCTCCCTTCCTTGGAAGACCCTTTGACGGCGGACGCCTTGCTGGCGCACGCTTTCCTGGCCAACGCCGATCTCGAAGCGGCCTATCATCGCTGGCGGCAGGCCCTGGCGCGTGTGACGCAGGCGGGGGCCTGGGACGATCCGCGGATTTCATTCGAATACCTCACCTCCTCGGGGCGTATGCGCGCTTGGGACCGCACCACGCTCGAGGCGACGCAGACGATCCCCACCGCGGGGAAACGGGGTCTGGCGGCCCAGGCGGCGCTCTCGGAGGCGGTGGCGGCGCGCCGGCTTTTCGAGCAGCGCAAGTTCGATCTCCAGCGGGACGTGCTGGCGGCCGCGGCCGACTATGCGTTTTTGGGCGCCTCCCTCGAGATCAACCGGGAAAACGTCCGCTTCCTGCGCTACTTGGCGGACCTGGAGGTGACGCGCCAGAAGGTGGGGCGGGGGCGCCAGCAGGACCTCCTGCGCGTCCAGGTGGAGCTTGAATCGGCCGAGAACGATCTGCGGCAGCTCGAGGCGCGCCGTCCGCAGGAGGCGGCGCGCGCCAATGCCCTCGTGGGGCGGGGCGCCGCCGAGTCGCTTCCCTTCCCGCGGGAGGAGCCCGCGACGCCGATTGGCGCCGCTGACGCCCGGATTCTGGCGCTGGCGGCCGAGCGCAACCCGGAGCTCTCGGCGATGGCCGCTGAGGTCGGGGCGCGCCAGGACGCCCTCGCTTATGCGCGGCGCGCCTGGGTTCCCGACCTCACCCTCGGGATCGAGGTGATTGGAGAAATCGAGTCGAGCCTTGTGGGGATGATCATGCTCCCCTTCCAGTGGCCGCGCCTGCGCGCGATGGTCCGCGAGGCCGAGGGGGCGCTCGCGGAGGCGGAGGCGAGGCGTCTGGCGGCTTCCGACGATCTGGGCGCCCGGACGGTGATCGCCCTCGTGGAGGCACGCGATGCCGAACGCCAGGTGCGCCTCTACATGGAGGCGATCCTCCCCAAGGCCGAACAGGCCCTGGCCGCCGCGATCGCCGGCTACGGGGCTGGCGCCACCGGGGCGGGAAATTTTCTGGAGGTGATCGACAGCCAGCGGATGCTCTTGACCTTGCGCCTGGCGGCGGCTCGGGCGCGCGCCCTGCGCGAGAAGGCGGTGGCGGATCTCGAGGCGATCCTGGCGATGGACCGGGCAGCGTGGCAGGACGCCAGCCTGCAAAAACACGAGGACGAAGGAGGTTCC
>SBBH01000171.1 GCA_005239795.1 Planctomycetales bacterium | reverse complement strand
CCCCAGGGAAGCCGCCGAGCCATGGAGATCAGCAAAACCGCTCCCCCCACCCAGGAAGGAACCCACAGGGAAACACCTTTCACGGAAGCGGTCCGGAGGCTCAAAAATTGCGTCCCATCGGGGCCGTACCTCAGGTCGAACCCTGCAAAAGGAGCGGAGAGAAGGACCGCCGCCGCCGCCACAGCCGCATCCATCCGCCAGGACGCGCTCACACCTTCACCACAGCTTTTTGCCCCATGAGACCTGCAGGGCGCACCAGGAGGATCCCCACCAAGATCACAAAAGCCAACGCATCTTTGTATTCAGGAATTGGAAGATAGGTGCTTCCTAAAACCTCCACGACCCCCAGAAGCATACCCCCCAGCATCGCCCCTGGAATCGAACCGATTCCTCCAAGAACAGCCGCCGTGAATGCCTTGAGCCCCGCCAGATATCCCATATAAGGATGGGCGTCATGACCCAAGGCCACGAGCACCCCTGCCACGGCCGCGAGACTCGATCCCAGGACGAATGTCCCGGCAATCGCCCGGTCGACGGGAATTCCCGCCAGAGATGCCATCACCGGATCCTGGGAGACGGCCCTCAAAGCGGTCCCCCAGCGGGTGCGCGTCACAAAAAAATGCAGAGCTGCCATCACCAGACAGGCCGCCAACAAAATGATCCCCTCGATCGGGCTTAGGAAACTTATGGGCCAAGCGATCCCGTCGAAGGCGCTCCGGACCGCATGGAGGAACACCTTGTTGTCGGTCCCTTGAGCGATCTGGACGTAATTCTGAAAGAAGATCGAAACCCCAATGGCACTGATCAAGGATGCCAGAGGGTGGGCACGGCGCAAAGGCCGGTAGGCCACTCGCTCCAGGGTCGCTCCGTAGGCGGCGCAGACGACGACGGCCGCCAAGATCGCCCCGCCGATCGCCAAGAAGGGAGAGGCCACCACAACTCCGAATGTCGCGGCGCCAGCCAGGGCCAGAATCCCCGCATAAGCCCCCAACATGAAGATTTCGCCATGGGCAAAATTGATCATTCCCAGGACGCCATAGACCATCGTGTAGCCGAGCGCAATCAAGGCATAGGAGGCGCCCTGTGACAACCCAAAGAAAAGCGTCTGGAAAAACTGATCTGGCACGGTGCCGGAGAAGGTACGCTTGAGGTCCGAGGGCGTCAACCCTCGACGGAAGACAGGCGGCCGGGGATTTGCGTTAGGATTCGCGCTACCGAGCCGAGACGGCGGCGTCGCAGGGAACGAAAACTCCCTTTTCGGCCTTCCAGCAGACGTAGGGAGAAACGCGGACATCCCCCTTCTCATCAAAGGTGATCGAACCGAAGGCGCCGTGGTGCTCGCGGTTCCGGATCGCCTCGGCTACCTTCGTGCCGCTGGTGGTCTTCGCCGCGTTGATCCCTTCGAGCAGGATATTGACGGCATCATAGGCGTAGATGGAATAGGGTCCCGCCTCGCCATACTGCTTCACATAGGTTGCCAAAAAGGCCTTCGCGCTGGGAAGTCGCTTGGGATCCGGACCGAACGTACAGATCGTCCCTTCGGCGGCGGGGCCGGCGATCTTCAAAAATTCCGGATCGATCGTGCCATCGCCGCTCATAAGGACGGCCGAAAGTCCTATCTCGCGCGCCTGTTTGGCAAGGCGCCCTGCCTCTGGATAGATCCCGCCAAAAAACCACAAATCGGGAGATTTCGCCTTCACGTTGGCAAGGATCGCTTTGTAGTCGAGGTCCCCCTGCACGATCCCGCCGTAATAGGCGACTGTGACGCCCGCCCCCAGCCCCTTCTTGAACTCATCGGCAAGCCCCTTGCCGTAGGTGGTGTTGTCATGCAGCACCGCGACCATTTTCACTTTGAGAACGTCCGTGGCATAACGCGCGGCGACCCTTCCCTGCTGATCGTCCCGGCCACAAACGCGAAAAACATTCGCATATCCTCGGTCCGTGACCTGGGGATTCGTGGAGGCGGGTGTGATCATCACGATATCGTTCTCGGTATAGACGTCGGAAGCGGGGATCGTGCAAGAAGAGTTGAAATGACCGATGACGCCGGCGACGCCGCTGTTGACCATCTTGACCGCGACAGAGCGCGCCTGGCGGGGATCATGCTGATCGTCGCCAGAGATCACCTCGACGGGCCGCCTGAGCACCCCGCCCCGAGCGTTCCACTCGGCGGCCGCAAGCTCAACGCCATGGAGCATGTCCTGCCCTTGCTTCCCCTGATCGCCGGTCAAGGGGCCACAGACGCCGATCCGGATCGGCTCGGCCGCGAACGCCACCCCGGCCGCGAGAGTTGCCACGGTGATCAGCGTCGCGCGCTTCATGTTATTTCCCAGCGGGCGTACGGAAGGAGCCGCTCTTCGGAACGACGCTAACGCGTCTGCCCGGCTGGAACTGCACGATACCGTCGGCCAGGGCGAATAGCGTGTCATCGCGCCCGAGGCCGACATTGCGCCCCGGGCGGAAGCGGCTTCCGCGTTGACGGATGAGGATGGAGCCGGCCGTCACAAACTGAGATCCAAACGCCTTCACACCCAGGCGCTGGGCATTCGAGTCGCGGCCGTTCTTGATGGACCCTTGACCTTTTTTGTGCGCCATACGCTAAACCCCCTCGATCTTGACGATTTTCACTTCCAGGGCTTTCTGACGGTGCCCCCGGCGCACATGTGACTTCTTGCGGCGGCGGTACGTGTGGGTCATGACTTTCTGCCCTTGGACATCTGCGATAACCTCAGCCACCACGCGGGCGCCGGCCAGATGCGGCTGTCCGATGCGAACACCCCCCTCGTCGCCGCAGGCGAGCACCGTCTCAAATGAGATGCTCGCACCCGGCTGGGCGTCCCGCTGGGCCACCCAGATCCGGTCCCCCGACTTCACCTTGTACTGATGCGCCCCATCCTGAACGATCGCATACATAACCCTTCCCGCCTTTCAATTTTTTCCTCAACGCCGGGAGCCCTGTAAAAGCCTGGCGCGGAAGGGGGATTATAACGGCTTTCCCGAGACGTCCAAGACCTGAATCGCATAGGCGCCAGGGGCGCATGCCGGATCGAAAATGACATTCACAGATTTTCCTGAAGAGGTTTCTAGGTCCGCCAACGGCTTGCGCTTGGCGTTTAAGAGGTATTCGCCGTCTCGCGGGCAGCACCGGATCACGACCTGGACAGCCTTCTCGTTTAAGGCTCCCACGCGCGCGTCGCGCAGGATCTTCAAGGCCGCGCTCTCAGGGGTTTTGATGCGCCCGGTCCCGTCGCACGCGGGACAGGGTTCGTGGCTCGCGCGCTCCGCCCCGCCGCGGATCTTTTGGCGCGTGATTTCAATCACCCCGAAGCGGCTCATCCGCGTGAACCGGACGCGCGCCCGGTCGCGCTTCATCTCCGTTTCGAAAAGGCGTTCAACCTCTCGGACGTGCTCTTCGGATTCCATGTCGATGAAATCGCAGATCACCAGGCCCCCGAGGTCCCGCAAGCGGAGTTGTCTAGGAATCTCACAGGCGGCCTCCAGATTCGTTCGGTACGCGGTTTCCTCGGCGTCGTTCTCCCTCGTGAAGCGACCGGAGTTGACGTCGATCGCCACCAAGGCCTCGGTCTGCTCGATCACGAGCGACCCGCCTGAGCGCAGCGAAACGCGCGGCTCGTACAGGGATTCCACCGCCCCCTCGATCTTGTAGTGATGGAAGAGCGGCGCCTTCTCCGCATGGAGGCGGACTCGCGATTGGTACCGCGGCATCACCGTGCGCAAAAACTCCTTCACCTCCCGCTCGCCTTCCGGGGTGTCGACGATGATCACTTCGACGTCTGAGGAAAATATGTCCCGAATCACGCGGATCACGAGATCGCTTTCCTCGTAAACCGCCGCGGGAGGTTTGGCGCGGCGGGCGCGCTTAGCCACCGTGTCCCAGAGACGCAAAAGATATTTGAGGTCGCGCGAAAGCTCGTCCCGCGTGCGGTCGACGCCTGCCGTCCGAACGATGAACCCCATCCCCTGTGGAGGCTTCAGGGCCGAAAGCGCTTCGCGGAGCTTCTCCCGCTCGCGCATATCGGTGATCTTGCGGGAAACCCCCACCTTGTCGAATCCAGGCATCAGGACGAGGTAGCGGCCGGGGAGGCTGATCCGCATCGACAGGCTCGCCCCCTTGTTGTCAATCGGTTCCCGAATCACCTGGACCAGGACTTCCTGCCCTTTTTTGAGGACGGATTGGAT
>SBBH01000255.1 GCA_005239795.1 Planctomycetales bacterium | reverse complement strand
GGGTCGGTATGGCCTTGGCGGCCAGGATGCTGGCCGCCCGCTTCGCCGGGGCGGGGGAGGGGTTGTTCGACCACAGGATCTTCGGGATCGTCTCCGACGGGGATCTCATGGAAGGGGTGGCCTCCGAGGCAGCCTCCTTGGCCGCCCATTGGGGACTGGGAAACCTTATTTATTTCTACGACGACAACAAAGTGACGATCGACGGGAAGACGGACCTCGCCTTCAGCGAGGATGTCCAAAAACGGTTCGAAGGGTATGGCTGGCAAGTCCTTCCGATCGACGGACACGACCATGGCGCAATCCGACAGGCCCTCCAGGAGGGGATTGGCGAACGCGCGCGGCCGACACTCATCATGGGGCGGACCGTCATCGGAAAAGGAAACCCTGCCCGGCAGGGGACCCGCAAGGCGCACAGCGACCCCTTCGGCCCGGATGAGGTCGCGAAGACAAAGCAAACGGTTGGCTGGCCCCTGTCGCCTCTTTTTCACGTTCCAGAGGAGGTCCGGGAGCTTTTTCGAGCCAGGGCCGCCGCGCTCCGCCCCGTCTACGAGGCATGGCAGGCGCGCCTCGCAAAACTCCAAAAAGAGGCCCCCGAACTAAAAAACCTTTGGACAAGGCTTTTCGCGCCGGAACTTCCTCCAGATCTCGACGCGCGGTTCTTAAAAGCGGTCGGAAGCGACGCGAGCGTCGCGACGCGTGTGGCAGGGGGGAGGGCGCTCCAGGCAGCGGCCGAACTCCTGCCAGGCCTGGCTGGTGGATCAGCGGACTTGGCTGTCTCCGTCAAGACAACGATCACGGGAGCCGCCGACATCGCCCGTGAAAAATTCGACGGCCGCAACATCCACTTTGGCGTTCGGGAGCACGGCATGGGATCGATCCTGAACGGCCTGTGCCTGCACGGCGGGATAAGGCCGTACGGATCGACCTTTCTTGTTTTCACCGATTACATGCGGCCATCGATCCGCCTGGCGGCCCTGATGAAACTTCCGGTCATCTACGTCTTTACGCACGACAGCATCTTCGTGGGGGAGGACGGCCCCACGCATGAGCCGATCGAGCATCTTTGGGCCCTGCGCGCCATTCCCAATCTCACGGTGATCCGGCCCGCCGATGCCCGAGAGACCGCCTATGCCTGGGCCGCGGCGCTCCGGAATACGAACGGCCCGACAGCCCTCGTCCTGACGCGCCAGAACCTTCCGGCGATCGATTTGGTGAAGCATCCGGACCTTTCTGGCGCAGCACGGGGGGGGTATGTCCTGGCCGATGCGCCGGGGGGAGGGGAAAACCCAGACCTCATCCTGATCGGCACCGGCTCGGAGCTCCAGCTGGCCCTGGCCGCCAAGGAAGCGCTGGAAATGCAAAAATCACGCCGGCTCAAGGTGCGCGTCGTCAGCATGCCGAGCACGTCGATCTTCGACCGGCAGGAGAAGGCCTACCGCGAAAAGGTCCTGCCACCAGGGTGCCGCCAGCGCGTTTCGATCGAGGCAGGGGCCACGCAAGGATGGGCCCGTTATGTGGGGCTCGACGGCCTTGCGATCGGTATTGACCGCTTCGGCGCCTCGGCCCCGTACCCGGTGCTCGCCCAGAAGTTCGGCTTCACGCTTGAAAAAGTCGTCGCCCAGATCGAAATCTGGCTCGACGCTGAATCCCCCTGCATGATAAAATCGTCATAAATCCCCTAGACCCTGTAAGTTGCCATCGTCTATAAGCGAGGTAGAATCCTCGCTCCTTATGCGCGTCCTGATCCTATCCCGCGGCTCTCAACTCTATTCGACACAGCGGCTGATCGGCGCCTTCCGCAAGAAGCGGATGTCAACCCAGATCGTCGATCCCCTGGAGTGCAATCTCCTCTTCGACGGCCAGGAGGCCCAGGTCCTCTGGCACGGCAAGCCGCTCGTCAAGCCGGCGGTGGTGGTGCCCCGGATCGGGGCGTCGGTCACGGAATACGGCCTGGCGGTCTTAAACCAGTTCACCCTGCAGGATATTCCCGTCATCAACGCGGCATTCCAGCGGGCCCGCGACAAACTGCGCGCGCTCCAGATCCTGACACGCAACGGCATCCCGATCCCCAAGACCTTGATGACGCGCGACCCGGCCGGGATCGACAAAATGATCCAGCGGATCGGAGGGGCTCCCGTCGTCCTCAAGCTTCTGCAGGGAACGCAAGGGGTCGGTGTGATGCTCGCTGAATCGTCCCAGGCGGCCGAGTCGGTCCTGGACACCCTCTGGAGCCTGGGGCAGAACATCTTGATCCAACAGTTCGTGTCGGAGTCGCGCGGCCGGGACATCCGCGCGATCGTCGTGGGGACCGAGGTGGTGGCCGCCATGCGCCGCCGTGCCAAAAGAGGGGAATTCCGTTCCAACATCCACCGCGGCGGGCGGGGGGAGGCGGTCCAGCGCCTGAAACCCGAGTACCGCAATGCCGCCGTCAGCGCCACACAGGCGCTGGGCTTACACATCGCCGGCGTCGACATGCTGGAGACGCGCGAAGGACCGGCCGTGATGGAGGTGAATCCCACGCCGGGCCTGGAGGGGATCGAACGCACGACCGGTGTCGACATCGCTGGCGCTATCGCGGAGTTCACGAACCGATACGTCCAGACCTGGAGCCGTAGTGCGCGGGTATAAACAGTCATGTGTCATGAGTCATGTGTCACAAGTCATGAGAAACCATGCGAACAATCTTGCCTACGCATGACGCGTGACACATGACACGTGACGAAATGCCACCTGTGGTTGAACGTCAGATCGAGGTCCTCAACACCCTGGGGCTCCATTTCCGGCCCGCCACCAAGCTTGTCAAGCTCGCTGCCCAGTTCCAGTCCGATATCACGGTGAGCCGCGGCGAGAGGACGCTCTCCGCCAAGAGCATCATGGAGGTCCTGCTGTTGGCGGCCGAGCAGGGGACGATGATCACGGTCCGCGCCGACGGCCCGGACGCTGAGGAGGCGATGGAAAAAATCGCTTCCCTCTTTGCCAGGCGTTTCGAGGAAGAATAGTCCTCAGCACTCGGCACTTTCTGTAAGATCCTTCCCGGATGGAAATCCGCAAAGGAGTCCCCGTCTCGGCCGGGTATGCGATCGCGCCGGCGTTTGTCCTCGACAGCGAGCGTTACCGCATCCGCAAACGCGCCATCGGCAAGTCCGAGATCGAAGCCGAAATCCGGCGCTTTGAGGAGGCGGTCAAGGTGTCGCGCCAGGACCTCCTGGATCTCAAGCAACAATGGTCGGACCGTTCCGGAAACCGCCTCTCGGAGCTTTTCGATTCACACATCATGGTCTTTGAGGACAAGCGGATCCTGGACGAGATCAAGAAACGGATCGGAGAAAACCACTTCACGCCGGAGTACGCCGTCTCGCGCGTCTTCCGAAAGTACGTCAAGCTGTTCATGGAACTCTCCGATGGCTACTTCCGCCAGCGCGTGTCGGATCTTCACGATGTGGAGCGGCGGCTCCTCAGGAACCTTCTGGGAAAAAAGCGCGAAACGCTCTCGCGGCTCCAGGAACCGGTGATCGTGATCGCGCGGGACCTGACGCCCAGCCAGACCGCCCAGCTCGACCGGAACATGGTGGTGGGGTTCGCCACCGACGCCGGCGGCGTCACAAGCCATACCGCGATCGTCGCCAAGGCCCTCGACATCCCTGCCGTGGTGGGTCTGGGGACGATCACGGCCGACGTCTCGGGAGGCGACCGGGTGGTGATCGACGGCAACCGCGGGCATGTCGTCGTGAACCCGGATGAGGAAACTCTGAAGAAATACCGGGTGTTGTCACGGAATTTCCAAAGCTTTGAGCAAAAGCTGAACGAAGAGTTCAAAAATCTCCCCGCCCAGACGCCCGACGGGGCGAAGATCAAGATGTTCGCCAACGTCGAATTCCCCCAGGAGGTCGCGATCGCCTTGGCGCACGGGGCGGAAGGAGTGGGGCTCTTCCGTTCGGAATTCCTTTACCGGGGAGGAAAGGAGCCGACCGAGACCCAGCACTTCGAGGCGTACCGTCAGGCGGCTGAAGGGCTCGGGGGAAAGCCGCTTGTGATCCGCACCTTCGACCTAGGGGGAGACAAGCAGTTCATGAAAAATCCCGAGACGGAGCCCAACCCGATCCTGGGGTGCCGCTCGATCCGCTACAGCTTCAAGCACCTCGACCAGTTCCGCACGCAGCTCCGGGGGATCCTGCGCGCCTCGGCCTACGGCGACGTGCGGATCCTGTTCCCGATGGTCTCGTCCCTCGAGGAGACCATGACGGCCAAAATGCAGGTGGACGAGACGAAAGAGCTTTTGGCCCGCGAAGGGACTCCCTTCAACGAGAAGACCCCCGTGGGGGTCATGATCGAGGTCCCCTCGGCGGCCCTGACCGCGGACTTGATCGCGCCGCACGTCGATTTCTTAAGCGTCGGGACGAATGATCTTGTGCAGTACACGCTGGCGGTCGACCGCGTGAACGAGCGTGTCGCGGACCTCTACCAGCCGGCCCACCCGGCGATGATCCGGCTCTTAAAGCACATCGTGGAGGCGGGCCGACGCGCCAAGATCCCGGTCACGGTCTGCGGGGAGATGGCCGGCGACGCCACCTTCACCCTGTTCCTCCTGGGGCTGGGGGTGACAGAGCTTAGCCTCGCCCCGGCCTTGATCCCGGAAATCAAGAAGATCGTCCGGTCGGTGACGCTCGCCGAGGCCCGCGAGATCGTCGAGAAGGTGGGGGAGTTCGGCAAGGCGTCCGAGGCGAGCGCCTATTTGCGTCAGCGGGTGCTCTCCATACTGCCGGAAGCGTTTTGATGGAAGTCGCCAGTCCCCAATTCCCAGTCTCTAGTGGAAGAGCAACGGCCGAACCACCGCGTCGTAAGTCGTTGGGGACCGGGGACCAGGGACCGGGGACCCCAAAAAGGCTGCTATGAAGGCACTTATTTTGGGCGCCGGCTATGCCACGCGGCTCTACCCGCTGACGAAAACCCGGCCTAAGCCCTTGCTCCCGGTGGCGGGGCGGCCGATGGTCGAGTGGATCCTCGATCGGCTGGCAGGCGTCCGGGAGATCGACCAAATCCACCTTGTCGCGAACGCCACCTTCTTCGGCCACTTCGAGCAATGGAGGGGGGGGCACAGAGGGAAAGCCCCTCTCGATATCGTGAATGACGGCACCACCAGCGACGCCGATAAAAAGGGGGCAGTGGGAGATCTCGATCTCGTGATCCGGGACCGGAAGATCGACGATGACCTCGTCGTCGTCGCGGGAGACAACCTGTTCGATTTCGACGTTTTAGATTTCGTGACGTTCGCGCGGCGCCAACGGGGGGCGCCGGCGATTGCGCTCAAGGACTTAAAAGACCGGAGGCTCGCCCGGAAGAAATTCAGCACCGTCGGGCTGGGTCCGGCCGGGCGGATCACGTCGTTTGTCGAGAAGCCGGAGGATCCCCCCTCGAGCCTCATCTCGATCTGCCTCTATTTCCTGCCGCGCCAAACGCTCCCCCTGGTGCGGGAATACCTCGAGGGGGGAGGAAACCCTGACGCCCCCGGCTACTACATCCAGTGGCTTGTGAAACGGACCCCGAGCTACGGATTCGTTTTCGATTCGCTCTGGTTTGACATCGGCGACATCGATTCCTATAACCAGGCGAACGCAATGTTCAAGAAACGGCAAAAAAACATAGAAGAAAGGAAACGCAAATGATTCGAATCAACAGCGCTTTCATCATGATGACTTTAGCCCTCGGCTTTGGCTTTTTGATGCCGCTTAAAGCATTCGAAAACACAGAGGCGCCCGCCTGGGATCTCGAGTTTTCCGGCGTCTTGCCGGATGCTCTGGTGACCGTGCGTGTCGTTGAGAATGTTCCATTCCAGACTGAAATCAAAAATGGAAATGCGACTTACCTGGTTCAGGGACGTGCAAAGCGGCAAGACAAAAATCACGTTCTTGTCGATTTTGCGGTGCGTGTATCAGAAGGAAAAAATGACGGTGGAGATGCGTGGGGGACGAAAATTCGCGCGAGGACCCCTTCCGCGGAGCCTCTAAAAATTCCGGCGCGTGGACCGGGAGGTAAGGTTGTGCCTGGTCCATCGTCCGGGAAGTAGTGCAGCTCATTTCTTTTCCGAGATGCTCTTGGCCTGGCTTACCAGGAGCAGGTAGTCGCGGCCGCCCGCCTTGGAGTCGGTCCCGGACATGTTGAACCCGCCGAACGGGTGAGCACCCACGAGGGCCCCGGTGCATTTGCGGTTCAAGTACAGATTTCCCGCGTGGAATCGTTTTTTCGCCTCGTCGAGTTTTTGACGGTTCCGGGTGTAGACGGCCCCCGTGAGACCATACTCGGTGTTGTTGGCGATCGCAAGCGACTCCTCCCAGGAGTTCGAGCGGATCACTGCCAGGACCGGCGCGAAGATTTCTTCCTGCGCCAGACGGCCGGTGGGGGGGATGTCGGCGAAAATAGTGGGCTCTAAAAAGTAGCCGGAGCGGTCGATCCGTTTGCCGCCGGCGACGAGTTTTCCTTCCTTTTTGCCGAGTTCGATATAAGCGAGCGTTTTTTTGAGCGACCCCTCATTGATGAGCGGCCCCATCCAGTTTTCGGGGTCCTTCGGCGGGCCCACCTGGATCTTCCTCGTGCGCTCGGCCAACCGTTCAACGAACTCGTTATAAAACGTGTCGGCGACGATCGCCCTTGAGCAAGCCGAGCATTTTTGGCCCTGGAATCCGAATGCCGAGAGCGCCACGCCTTCCACAGCCGCGGCGAGGTCCGCCTCCTCGTCGACGATGATCGAATCCTTGCCCCCCATCTCGGCCGCGACGCGCTTGAGCCACGTCTGTCCGGGATGGACCTTGGCGGCCCGCTCATGGATCCGGATCCCGACCTCGCGCGACCCCGTAAACATGATGAAGCGGGTCTTCGGGTGGTCGACCAACGGGTCGCCGATCGCGGCCCCGCTTCCGGTCAGGAAATTCAAGACGCCGGCCGGCAGGCCGACCTCCTCCATCAATTCCACGAATTTTTCGGCGATCGTCGGGGAATCGGACGACGGCTTCAGGACGACGGTGTTCCCGGCGACGATCGAGGCGGTCGTCATACCGACTAGGATCGCGAGCGGAAAATTCCACGGCGGGATCACGACGCCGGCCCCAAGCGGGATGTAGACCAGCTCGTTTTTCTCGCCGGCGACCGGTGTGACAGGCTGTTTCTCGGCATACCGAAGCGCCTCGCGGGCATAAAACTCCATGAAATCGATTGCTTCAGCTACGTCGCCGTCCGCCTCGGCCCAGGATTTTCCCACCTCGTAGACCATCCAGGCAGAGAACTCGAATTTGCGTTCGCGCATCTTCGCGGCGGCCCGGAAAAGATAATCGGCGCGCAGAGCGGCCGGGACATCTTGCCAGGTCTCAAACGCCTTCCAGGCGGCTTGAACCGCCCGGTCGACCGTCTCAGGCCCCAGGGATGGGAAGCGGCCAACGATCTCGTCGGGCTGGGCCGGGTTCAAGGAGTTGAAGGTCATGGAACCCTTTGCCGGTTCTCCGCCTATTCGGCCGGCATACTCCCGGCCCAGGGCGGTTTCGACCCGGACGAGCGCCTCCTGCATCCGGGAGCGGTCCTCCGGTTTCGAGAAGTTGGTGAACGGCTCGTTCTGGAATTCTGTGGACATCAGGACGTCATTCTACTATAAAATACGACTCAGAATTTCAAACGAGTGGGCCACTATAAATGGAAAACTGCAGTCAACAGAAAGGCTTCCGCTGCCCTGCGATAACAACAACTTAACATAATATATCTTATCGGACGTTTGTCTTAGGGGGGAAACTCACCTCGTGGGGCTCCCCTTCTGAGGCTATTCCAGGCCCCCATCATTCGGAAGACCTTTCCCACTCTGCGTTTGCCTGGAGAAGCGCCGCCGCAAGATGGGCCCGACGACCATCCTTCCTTACGCAGAATTCCTGGATGCGCTTTGGAGCGGTGCGTTTTCCGCGTGAACTTGGTTGCGTCACTCCAAATTTATTTCTTGGGATCCGCCCACTTCTCGGGCGGGACGGCAGCCAGATAAGCAAACGCCCCCATCCCGATCGGCAGATTCGGCCACTTCTTGACGGCTTTGCCGGTCCGGTCGAACTCGACCAGGTACGCCCCTCACCCAGGACCGGCCAGGATGTTTCCGTTCCCCATCCGATGCAGTTGCCCGATATCTGATTCCTGGCTTTTCCAGACCAGATTTCCTTCCCGATCCCATTCGGCGATCGCGCCCAAGCCGCCCAAGATGTAGTGTCCGTCCGGCAGTTTGAGCGCGCACAGCCATGTTTCCTTCCAGGCCTCCTGAGATGGGCCGATTCTGCGGGCTTTCCGATCATCCCAAGACATCTCATACGGCGGCTGTTTCTTCGGGAGGATGAGCAGGCTTCCGGTGTCGGTGCTTTGAACCGACCATAAATTTTCAGTATCGAGTTTTAACTCGCGCTGGACGGCTCCTTGGCGGTCGACCTCTACGACACGGTGGTCCTTTCGAAAACCTAAAATCACGTTCCCATTGGACAAAGGCTCGACAAAGGGGGCAAACCTAAAACAAACGATATCGCTTTTTTCAAAAGAGAGATCCGAAAGTGTCCAGAGGACGTTGCCGAAGAGATCGATCTCTTGGACATTCTTGACGAGACGTTCTTTCTTTCCAGATTCCTTCGCGGTTCCAAAAGTCACCACCAGGAGACACCCTTCCCGAGAAGGCTGAAGAGCAAGAACATTTTGAAAGGGAAGCTCCCGGATGGCGGCCCCACCGCCGGGCTTGGCGATCCGGAGAACGCTTCCGCGCTTGCCGCTCGTGAAGTAACAGATCAGGTCTGAGACGTCTCCAAGTTCTCGCGGCTCATCGGCCCCGATCTCCGGGCCCCCGACAAGCCATAAGATTCCCAAGATTGTCAAAGCACCCGCTGTCCTGTTCACTCAGGATCCGCCCATTTTTCGCGTGGCACCGCGACCAGATAGACGATCATCCTCATAGGGAACGGGGGTTCAGGCCATTGCTTGACGACCTTTCCATTGCGGTCGAACTCGACCAAACCTCCCCCTCAGCCGGAGGCCGTTAAGATGTTCCCATTTCCCATCCGATGCAGTTGTCCCGCCTCCACCCCTCTTGTTCTCCATATAAGCTTGCCCTCCCCATCCCATTCGGAGATCGATTTCAGACTGCCTATAATGTAATGCCCGTCTGGAAGCTTGAGACTGCTCATCCACAGCTCGTTCCATTCCTTGGTTTCTTTGTGAGACGGACCGATCAAACGGGGTTTTCGATCTTTCCAAGTCATCTCGTAGGGGAATTGTTGGCTGGGAGCGTCACTATTAATCTGTTTACCGGGGACGATGAGCAGATTGCCGTCGTCGGCGCAGCAGATCATCCACGCGTGTTCGGTATCGATATTCAACTCGCGTTGGACGATCCCCTGACGATCAATCTCGACAATGCCGCGTTTTTTTTGAAGCGTCAGGACCACATTTCCATTGGAGAGGGATTCGACATCGATGATGTCGTTTTTATCAAAAGGAAGGTCAGGGAGGGACCAAAGAAGATTTCCAAAAAGATCGATCTCAGTGACATCTTTGCCGGATTCCATGATAGACACTGAAAAAGTCAGCGCCATAAGACATCCTTCTCGATATCGGGAAGGGCGCAGTTTTAGAACATTTTGACAAGGGATCTCCCGGATGACGGTCCCGTCGTCAGGTTGAGCGATCCGGATCACCCGTGCGCCGTTGCTTGTGGGGTAACAGATAAGGTCCGAGACCTCTTCGAATTCTTGCGGTTCCTCTGGGGCCGCCCGGACGGCGCCGCCGGTCCACGCGGCGGCCGCAACGATTGCCATCACCAGAGCTGTGGCTCGTTTCATCTTAGGATTCGCGCGAAATCAACTTGAAGTTATTTCCGCACGGCCCCTTAATTAGCAACCGGCACGAGCTCGCTGGTCTTGTCCTGACACCCGCCGATCGCCTCGTTCAACTCGTCGCAGAACGCCTGAGCCTGGGGCTTTGCGGCAAAAGGCGCCCCGACCACCTGCCACTCCTGGCCATAAGTGTCCTTAAACTTCTTCGCGTTCGCCACAGCGGCTGAATGGACGCTGTACTGGACCACTTTCCCCTGATCGTCAACACGCTTGGCCACAGCCCACCCTTCGACCTTGGGCGCCTGAGATTGCCCCGCTATGGATCTCGACTCATTTTGAAACCGTGAATTATTGGCTCCTCCACCGGAGGAGTTTTTAGGGCCTCAACCGGCGCGAGCACTTCCCATTCCAGCGGCAAGGACAGAAAACCCGAGGATCATTGCAGCCACCGCGCTCTTTTTCATGCCTGTCCCTCCATAAGTCCGGGCGTCTCATTTGACCCGTTCGCCGCGGCACCCACGCGCCGTTTTAAGCGGCCTTAGTATAACACTCGTCTTAGGATAGGGTTCGCCGACCCAAAAAGAAACCCCCGGGCTCGCGGCCCAGGGGTTCTTTTTGTTTGTTTTTAGATCAACGACTACTTGGACGCGCTCGCCTGTGTGAACCGTCCGAGCTTTCCCCATGTCGCGGAACCGACGACGCCATCCGCTTTGAGGCCGGCATCCTTCTGGAACCGGCGTATCGCCTCGCGGGTCTTGCGCCCCATCTTGCCGTCGACGGGTCCCGGCTCATAGCCGGCTGACGCCAGCGCCTGCTGAATCTCCTTCACCGATTTGGGTTTAGCCGACACCTTCACCTCGATCGTCTCAGGTTGAGAGATGGCCGCGGTTTCCTCATGACTGTATGTCCGGTCGGCGCGGTCGGCCAGTACGATCGCCTCAGCCCGCTCTCGGCGAGTCTTCTCGTCGCGCACCTCCCGCTCCAGGATCGACTTTTCGGCGCTGAGCCGGTCGATCTCAGACTGATACAGCGAGGCCCGCTTGGAGCCGCTCATAGCGTTGCAACCGGTCAAGGCCAACGCCACCACTCCCGCCAGCACCGTGATCCGTCTCTCCATCAGAAGCCTCCTTTCACCAAAATCATTTATACAACGTATGTGTATTTCCTTTGCCGAATTGCGTGCGGTTTTTGCCGTAAGAGCCTTTGCGTCCGTGGTTGGCCCTTTTCGATCGCTTGGAGAGGACGCGGATCCGTCCAGGACGGGCCATCTATTCTTCCTCGTCCTTACGCGCCGGGCGGGGGCTCGCGGTGGCTTTCCGAACGCCGGGGACCTTCCGAGCTATTTTGCGCTTGGGGGCTGGGCGCTTGGACGCTTTCGAAGTTTTGCGCGTCTTCTTTTTTCGAGTTGCCATATCCGCCTCCTCTTATAAACGGTTTTTTAGACAATTCCATTGACTTTTTTTTTGAAAACGCGTGGCCGCAAGATGAGATCTTTCAAGCACATGCGGATTTCACGCGAATTGTAGAGACAGCCCCTGTGATTTCAATCCTATTTTTCAGAAACCTCGATGCCGGCCGGCCCGCCAGCGACTTCGCCGACACGCGCGGCGTCCGCCACGCCGGCTTTGGCCAGTGCCCAAAGACACCCCGGAGCGTCCGCCGGCGCCACCACCAAAAGGAGTCCTCCCGATGTCTGGGGATCGAAAAAGATCGTCTGCTCCTCGGGTTTTAAGGCGGGATCGAAGCGGATGTGCCCCTCGAGATTCCGGCGGTTCGGCCCCGTCACGCCCGTTTTGATGCCGCGCGCGATGAGCGCGAGGCTTTCGGGGAAATGCGGGATCGCCCGCCAAGAAAACCGCAGGACCACTCCGCTTTCGCGCGCGATATTCCAAGCGTGCCCCGCCAGGCCGAACCCCGTGATGTCGGTCGCAGCATGCAGATCGAAAGAGGCGACCGCCTCGGCCGCCGCCTTGTTGAGTACCGCCATGATGCGCGCCGCTTTCGGGAGGGCCTCCCCTTCCTTCCCCGCCTTGCCGAGTTTGACGGCGTTGACCAAGACCCCCGTCCCGATCGGCTTCGTCAGGATGAGAATGTCGCCGGGGCGCGCGCCGGCATTCGACCATATTTTCTTGGGATGCACCGTTCCCGTGACCGAGAGGCCGTAGACAAGCTCCATCCCTTGGATCGTCTGGCCGCCCGCCAGGACCGCCCCCGCCTCCTGGATTTTCGCCAGCCCTCCCTCGACAATCTGCCGGTAGGCGGCCAGGTCCCCTTCCTTGGGAAAACTGCAGATATTCATCGCTGTCAAGGGCTTCCCCCCCATCGCGTAGATGTCGGAGAGGGCATTCGCGGCGGCAACCTGCCCGAAAAGAACAGGGTCGTCGATCATCGGCGTGATGTAATCGACCGTCTGGACCAGGGCGATCGCGTCGGTCAACTGGTAGACGGCTGCATCGTCGCCTGTCGCGGTCCCCACCAGAAGGCGTGGGTCCGGCGTCAGGGGAAGCCCCGCCATGAGCTCCCGCAGTTCCTGCGGGCCGAGCTTCCCCGCTCACCCGCCGGTCTGGGCGAGAGCCGTGAGGCCGCAGTTTTTACTTTTACGGCGAAACCACCCCATCCATTGATTGTAACGACAATCTCCACTGGCTCCACCAGTCGCGAGTCGCTAGTTTCTAGCCGCTTGGAATACCGCGGATTCTCCCTTGATCGGTTCCAGGAAGAGGCCTTCCGCGCGATCGACGCGCACCGGAGCCTCATCGTCGCGGCCCCCACCGGCTCCGGCAAGACGGTGATCGCCGAATACGCAATCGAGAAGGCCGTCGCCGTCAGCCGCCCCGTGATCTACACCGCCCCCATCAAGGCGCTCTCCAACCAAAAATTCCGGGATTTCTCTGAGCGCTTCCCCGGAAAGGTCGGAATCGTCACAGGGGACGTCTCCTTGAACCCTGACGCCCCGGTCCTGATCATGACCACGGAGATCTACCGGAACAGCCTCTTCGAGTCGCCGGATCGTGTCGCCCACGCCCAATACGTCATCTTCGACGAGATTCATTTCTTGAGCGACATCGAGCGCGGCACTGTCTGGGAGGAATCGATCCTCTTCGCGCCGGCTGAGAGCCGTCTCTTGTGCCTCTCGGCGACGGTCTCAAACCTCGAGGACCTGGCCGGCTGGATCCGGGAGGTCCGCGGGGAGGCGCTCGACGTGATCCTCGAGAAGACCCGCTCGGTCCCCCTGCGCCACATCTTCTACCTGCGCGGCAAGGGGATTCTTTCCTGGGAGGAGCTTAAAAGTGCCGCCAAACAAAAAGAGCATCCCCGCCATCGGCACCGCCAAAAACAAAAGCGGCACAAACAGCAGATCGACACCGCCCTTCCGCATCTGGTGAAAAACCACCACCTCCCCTGTCTCTACTTCGCCTTTAACCGCCGACGGTGCGAGGAGCTGGCCTTTTATTACCGGCGGCTCGACCTCCTCACCAACGAGGAGCGGAGCCGCCTCACCGACCTCTTCGACCGCCTCGCCGCCAAGTTCGGGACCGCCCGCTCGGCCGAGGCCGCCCGGATGCGGAGCCTGGTCGAGCGCGGGATCAGCTTCCACCACGCCGGCCTCCTCCCCACCACCAAGGAGATCGTCGAGCAGTGCTTCGCCTCAGGGCTCGTCAAACTCCTCTTCGCGACAGAAACCTTCGCCATGGGGGTCAACATGCCCGCGCGGGCCGTCGTTTTCGACAACCTCGTCAAGTTCGACGGCGTGCAGATTGATTTCATCCCGAGCCGCGATTTCCAGCAGATGGCGGGGCGCGCGGGGCGGCGCGGCAAGGACAAGACCGGTTTCGTCTACGCAACGCTCGAGTGGCGCGACCTCGACCCCCCAGAAATCCGCCGGTCGGTCTTCAGCGAGCCGGAAGGGGTTGAGTCCCAGTTCAACCTCTCTTATACGTCGATCCTGAGCCTATACGCGCGCCTGGGCGCGGGGCTTTTCGACACGGTCCAGCGCTCCTTCGGGGTCTATCAGGCGCGCCGGGCGGAGCCCCGCGAACGGGAGCGGCTCGCGAAGACCTGGATGGACGAGCTCAAGGGAAAACTCGCCGTGCTCCGGAAATTGGGCTACCTCGACGACGGCCACGCCACCAAAAAGGGGGAATTCGCCCGCAAGGTGAGCGGCCATGAGCTGGTCGCGAGCGAGCTCTACTGGCGAGGGTTCTGGCACGCCTTGGACGCCGACGCCCTGAATGTCCTGGCGGTGGCGGTCGTCACGGAGCCCAAGAAGAACGAGTGGAACGCCCCCCCGCCCCCCGAGGCGATCCCCAGCAAATGGAAAACAGTCCGGATGGTCCAGGACCTGCGCCACCTCGAGACGCGCCACGGCGTGCGCCTCCCGGTCCACGAGATCTTCTACGATTCGGCGGCCGCCGTTTACGCTTGGAGCCGGGGATCCCTCTTCGAACAGCTTTCCCAGTACACGAGCCAGGACCCCGGCGATCTGGTGCGCGCCTTCCGCCAGGCGATCCAGCTCTTAAGGCAGTTGCGCGAGGCGATCCCCCGGGAGGATCCCCTGGGCCCGATCTTAAAGGAAGCGGAAACTAAGATGAACCGCGACGAGGTGGACGCCGAACGGCTGTTGCGGTCCTAACCGGATTCGTGCAAAAAAAGATGTGGAAGAAAAACAAGTTGGGCGACACAACAGTTATTTTGCACGAATCCTACTTGTTTCGGATTTTCCGCCTTCGCGTCAGTGCGCCTCCACAAAGCGAGTTTTTTCTCCTATAGGGAAAAATCGTTGTAAACTCCCCTTATGAAGCGCTATCTCGCCACTCAACTCCAGGCGGACCTCGCGCAAAAGATGGTGTTCGTCGGCGGACCGAGGCAGGTGGGAAAGACCACGCTTGCCCTCCAGGTGGCCGGCAACCGCGAAGGGTACCTCAACTGGGATGCGCCGGAGCATCGTGAAAAAATCCTCAAACGGGAACTCCCCGACGCCCCCCTTCTCATTTTCGACGAGATCCACAAGTACAGGTCCTGGCGCAACTACTTAAAAGGGCTTTACGACCTCCGCAGGGAAAAGGTCAAAATACTGGTCACCGGCAGCGCGCGGCTGGACTTCTATCGCTTCGGGGGGGATTCCCTTCAGGGAAGGTATCACTATCTTCGGCTCCATCCTCTCTCTACGGCGGAACTGGACCTCAAGAGAACGGACGACCTCTTGGGGCTCCTGCGGCTGGGGGGATTTCCAGAGCCCTTCCTGGGGCAGTCCGCCTCCGGCGCGAAACGCTGGTCCCGCGAATACCGGAACCGCCTCATCCAGGAGGACGTGGCGAGTCTGGAACGGCTCCAGGACCTGGGGAATCTGGAGCTTCTCATGTTGCGCCTTCCGGATCTGGTGGGAAGCCCGCTTTCCCTCAACGCCCTTCGGGAAGATCTTGGCGTCAGCCACAAGGCCGTCGCCCATTGGGTCGACGTCCTGGAACGGCTCTACGCGATCTTCCGCCTGCCTCCCTTCGGCGCTCCCCGGGTCCGGGCTGTGCGCAAGGAGCAGAAACATTATCATTTCGACTGGTCGCTCGTGCCCGCCGAACCCCAGCGATTCGAAAACCTCGCGGCCTCCCATCTCTTGAAGTGGGTCCACTTCGAGGGGGACGCGCGGGGGCGAGATCTGGAGCTCCGGTACTTCCGGGACGTGGACGAGCGCGAGGTCGATTTCGTCGTGACGGAGGACAGAAAGCCGATCCTCTTGATCGAAGCCAAGTGGGCGGACGCTCCGGTCGATCCGTCCCTGCGTTATCTCAAGATTCGCTTTCCCGAGGCCGAGGCGTTTCAGATCGCCGCGACAGGGACCAAGAGCTTCGTGACGCCCGAGGGGATCCGCGTCATGCCGGCCGTGGAGTATCTCCGCCGGCTTGTCTAACGGCAAATCGCCAAACCGTGACCTTGGTCAGCGGCTCACTCCGGTGCGGAGCACGGAATCACCGCGCCGCCTCCCTCATTTCGCTTCCACGCTTGCCCCCTGCGTTTTGAGGTCTATGATGGAGTAGCAGGCCTTATCGTTTTTTTGATCTGGAATATCAAAAAGAGCTCGAGTCGCATCCATGAGAAACCCAGCTAAATTTTCATCGCCGCTGTATGTCTCTCGATACAACGTTCCCAAATCGAGCTCGGCGCTCCTGGACAACCATGCAGTCAGAGCCCAGATGCGCCGGTCATCCAGCGTCTGTTTCCGAACGGGGTCCACGAATTTTGCTGGTATAAAAACAGTGCTCGATCGCTGTAATCCCGGTCCCCCCTGCACATCTCCTTGCGGCTTGGTGAACTGAGGAGATGAGTGCATGAACTGAAAGACGCCTTGGTCTTGCGCGATTTCGTTATAGAGAGGGTAGTCATATCTGTCCTTTTGCAGATTTTAGCGCTTTGAGCGCCTGAAGCGCCACTCAAGCAAAAAGGCCCGTCCACCGATGCAAGTGATGTTCACGTCGCTTTGCACAAGGAGGACGGGCCGTGATTCGTTACCAATCTACTTCGGACCTTGCCGAGATTTTCTTCAGCTTCCGCGTCTGTTTTT
>SBBH01000067.1 GCA_005239795.1 Planctomycetales bacterium | reverse complement strand
CCCCCCGCCTCGCGCCGGCGCCGGGCGAGCGCGTCGGTCCCGGCCAGGGCCGCCAGCGCCGCCCGGCAGGCGCGCGCCGCGTAATCCGGACCGGTCAGGAACGGCGCCCCCCAGAAAGCCATCACGCCGTCCCCGATGAACTTGTCGAGATACCCCCCCTCCGCCTTGACCACTTCCCCCATCTCCTCAAAATAAGCATTCAGCAGGAGCACCGCCGCGAGCGCCTTGGTCCGCAGTCCAATGGGGAGGCCCTCAGCGCGCGGCGGGCGCGAGTATCTCGACCGACAGGCGCGCCTCGAGCACGGCGCGCCGGCCCGCGGCGGCCTCGACCGGCGCGGTCCAGGCGAAAACCGTCAAAAAGAGAGCGGCGGCGCGTTTCCTCATTCGCGCATGTTAGAATCCGCCGCATGATAAAAACCAGCGGCAAACTTTTAGCACGGCTCACCCTGGCGGCCGGCTTTCTTTCGGCCTGCCCGGTCTCTTCCGAGGAGCCCCCCCTGTATATCGTAGACACGCCCCTCGAATCGCGCTCGATCTCCTTCGAGAACCCGACGGGGGAAAAAGGGAGCGGCGGAAAGACCGCGAGCAACCTCGGTGTCGGACGGAAGGGATCCGCCATGCGGCGCTTCAAGCCTGGGGAGACCGTCGACCTCTGCGACATCCAGGGCCCCGGCATGATCCGCCACATCTGGCTGACCACCCGCGAGAACCCGGCAGTCTTCCGGGGGCTCGTGATCCGCGCCTGGTGGGACAATCAGCAGCATCCCAGCATCGAATGCCCGATCGGGGACTTTTTCGGCTTCGCCCACGGCCATATCCGCCCCCACGCCTCGGCTGTCCACGCCACCAGCGAAAGGGGAGGCCTGAACATCTATCTGCCGATGCCGTTCGCTTCCCGCGCCCGGATCACGCTCGCCAACGAGGGGAAGGAGCCGGCCGTCGTCTATTACCAGATCGACTATACGGCCCACGACGCCGTCCCCGCCAACGCCGGGCGGCTGCATGTGTCGTTCAGGCGCGAGAACCCGACGACGCCGGGGCGCGATTTCGAGATCCTCCCCAAACGCACAGGCATGGGGCGCTTCGTCGGATGCGTCCTGGGGATCCGCTCGCTCACCCCTGAATGGTGGGGAGAGGGGGAGTTCAAGGCGTATCTGGACGGCGACGCGGAGTTCCCCACGATCTGCGGCACCGGAAGCGAGGATTATGTCTGCCTCGCCTGGGGGATGCAGCCGACCCCATTCCCCTACAACGGCTGTTCCCTGCGCGAGGCGCGGTTCACTTTAGAATCCCAGAAGAACGTCCGGGAATGGACCCAGACATTGGTCTCGATGTACCGCTGGCACCTCCCCGATCCCATTTACTGGAAGAAGGACTGCCGCCTCACGATCCAGCAGATGGGCGTCGCCAAGCCCCCCCCCGGCCACAAGGGGCCGCCCCCCTGGTACGCCGATCGCGCCGACGACTGGTCGGCGGCCGCCTTCTGGTATGAGCCGATACCGAGCGCTCCGCTCCCTCCTCTCCCCGGCGTCGCCGAGAGGATCTCGGACATCGACTTCAAGGACGAGCCGCCAAAGCCGAAATCGGGAGAGTAATCATCCCTACTGCCGCGGCGGCGGCGGCGTAAAACTCCCCCGGAAATCCTGGGCAAGTTTTTTGAGTCGCTCGACCACGTCGGGGTGTTCCGCGGCGACGTCCCGCGCCTCCCCGATGTCGGAGGCTAGATCGTAGAGCCGGGGCTTGGTCTCCTCCGAGTGCTTGCGCCCCATGTTGCGGACCGCGATCAAAAGCTTCCAGTTCCCCGCCCTCACGGCGCAGAGGTTCTCGCCGCAATAGTAGTAAAACACGAACTCAGGAACACACTTCTCTTGCCGCCGGAGGAGCCCGGTGATATCGCGGCCGTCGAGCGGACGGTCCGCTGGCAGGGGCGCTCCGGCGAGGGCCGCCACCGTCGGAAAAATATCCAGGGCGCTCGCGGGTGCGTCCGTCACAAATCCTTGAGAGCCCCAGGGGGGGTACGACATGATACAAGGGACGCGGAACCCTCCCTCGTAGGGAGACGCCTTCCCATCCCTCAAGGGGCCGGCCGAGCCGCTGCGTTCCCCCAACCCGAGCCACGGCCCGTTGTCGCTGGCGAAAATCACGAAGGTCCAGTTCCGCAACTTCAGGCGGTCGAGTGCCTTCAGGATCTCTCCCACGCTCCAGTCGATGCATTCGACGACGTCCCCGTAGAGCCCACCTGCTGACTTCCCGGAAAACTCTTTCGAGGCGTACAGGGGCACATGCGGCATGGTGTGCGGCAGATAGAGAAAAAAAGGCTTTTCCTTCGAGCGCTCGATGAAATCGATCGCCTCTTTCGTGTAGCGCTCGGTGAGGGTCGTCTGGTCCACCGGGGGCTTCTCGACGACCTCGCCGTTGCGGTAGAGCGGCGATGCCGGATTCATGTCGTTGCTGTACAGGAGGCCGAAGAAGTGATCGAAGCCGTGGCGGCCCGGCCAAAAGTCAGGCTCGCTTCCCAAGTGCCACTTGCCGATACAGGCGGTGGTATACCCCCGCGTCTTCAAGAGTTCCGCGAGTGTCACCTCGTCAGTCGGGATCCCGCTTCCTTTCCCCCGCTTGTCCCCCACCGGAAAAAGGACCCGCGTCAGGCCGCTGCGGATTGGATAGCGCCCCGTGAGAAGCCCTGCGCGCGACGGCGTGCAAACCGGGGCGGCAGCGCAATACGACGTGAAACGGACCCCCGAGGCCCCAAGCGCATCCAGATGGGGCGTCTTGATCTTGGCGGACCCATAGCAGGAAAGGTCGCCGTAGCCCAGGTCATCAGCCAAAATGAAAACAATATTGGGCGGCCTCTCCCCCGCGGACGCTTCCGGAGCGGTCCTGGCAACAAGCGGGAATCCGCAGGACAAGACCAGTACGGTAAGGATTCGCGCGTAAATAATTGAGAGATATTCGTTCATACCCTGTGAGAGATTCAATCATATGGCGACTTTTGAAGCGAGCGATTTCGAGGAAAGACTCATTCTGACTGGACGCGGCTTGATCGACTCCTGCTGGACGGTTATCCTTCGTCTCCTTCCGTCGGGCCGGTAGCTCAGCTGGGAGAGCGCCACAATGGCATTGTGGAGGTCGTGGGTTCGATCCCCATCCGGTCCACCACGCCCGCGCGGGAGCGCGGGCGGGAGACCGGATCCAGGGGATCGAAGGGAGGCCGCCGGCACACGGGCGTGTGCCGAGGCGAGCGGGAGCGAGCCGAGAGGCGGCCGACCCGGGGTCGCGCGAGCCGGCGGGAGCCGGCGACGTGTGACCGATCCCCATCCGGTCCACCACGCCCGCGCGGGAGCGCGGGCGGGAGACCGGATCCGGATCGCCGAGGCGAGCGAGCGCCAACGAGAGGTTGAGACGTACGGAGGGCTCGACCTCGCGATCGAGAATGCATCGCAGCGGATTACGGATCTCCTCGCCGCCCACTTCGGCGGCGTAAAGCGCCAGATGTTCACGCACCACCGGATCGCCGTGGGTACCGAGCTGTCGCAGCGCTTCGGCGAGCCCCGCTGGGTCGCGCTGCTGTCTTAGAAAACGCCCAGCCGCTAAGCGCACGATCCTCCGATCGTCACCCAACGCCCCCAAAAACACAATCATCGCACCCGGCCCGCCCGCTCGGTTGAGCCCGTGCAACGCCAGCTCGCGGACTTCGGGATCGGCATCGACCGCGATCTCTCAAAGCACGCTGACGGAATCGGAACCGATTGCGCCAAGCTCCTCCAAGAGATCCCAGTCACGTTGTCGGACACGTATCGCAACCTGATCCGGTTTCATGGAACTCCTTTCCGCAGGGCCTCTTATATATCTGCGCGAATCTTAAAAAAATTCCAAGATCTGAGGGGCGTTTTATGATCGTATTGAGGGAATGGGTTAAGCACCGCTAAAGTAACTCTATGGTCCGCATCGCGATTGTCGGGGCGCGTCGGCGAAAGCAAGGGTTGGGGGAATTCCTCGCGCGAATCCTGCATGAGCAGGGGGCTGACATCTCAGCCGTCGTGGGAAGCACGAAAGAGCGGGCCGAAGAGACGCGCCTCTACCTCCACGAAAAATACGGGATCGGGGCCTGCGCCTACGGAGACCTTCCCTCGCTCTTCGCCGCCGACAGCAAGATCGATGCGGTCGCGATCTGCTCCCCCCACCACTTTCACCTCCAACACTTGACGCAATGCCTGGCGGCCGGCGTCCATGTCCTGTGCGAGAAACCGCTCATTTGGGACGACCGCGAAAACCCGGCCGGAGCGCCCCGGCTTGACCTCGCCGGTGAAACCCAAAAGATCCTCGCGGGGTTCCGCGCCGCGGGGCGCCGGCTGTTCTTGAATGCCCAATGGCCCTATACGCTTTTGACCTTCCGCGACCTTTTCCCCGACGCCAACCTCACGCGTATCAAAACGTTCGAAATGGGGATCTCCCCCCCCGCCCCGGGGATCGCGATGATCCCGGAGTCGGCCCCTCACGCCGTGAGCCTCATCCTGGCGCTCATGGGGCCGGGCGCGATCGAAACCATCGAGGCCGTCTACGAGGACGCGCCAGCCCAAAACCGCCTGACGCTTTCCTTCCGCTACCGCCACGCCCGGGGCGAGTCCGCCTGCCGCCTGCGCTACGACTGCACGGAGGAATTCCCCCGGCCGACGCACGTCGTGCTCGACGGCCTTCGCATGGACCGCGTGGTGAGGCTCCCCACCTATGAGATCGGGTTCACGGACGGGAAGCGCGTCGCCTGGTCGGGCGACCCCTTGAAGAGCCTGGCGGCCGATTTCTTGAAAGCGATCGAAAAGGGCCCCGCCGCAAACAGCAAGAAGGAGGATCTCGACCTCTTCCTGCACTCGAAATTCATCGAACAGCTCGCCGTCGCGGTAGAGAAGATATAAACACCAAACTGCAAACGGCAAACACCAAACAAACGCGCAAAAAGAAAACAGCCAAAAAAACAGAACGTTCCCCATCATCTGTTTTTTCGCTTTCCGTTTATCCGTTTGTTCGGCTTTTGGCGTTTTTGTGTTTGGCGTTTGAGCCGTCCTAGACGGTCCTTATTCCAATCATCCCGCGTCATGCCGTACAGGAAGTGGTCGCGCGAAACCCCTTGGAACAGATCGTAGCCGCGCATCACCCCTTCGCGACGCATTCCAAGCCTCTCCAAGACGGCCACCGACCGGTCGTTCCCCGTCCAGGGATTCGCGTGGATTCGGTGCAGGCCCAGGACGGCAAAAGCCCACTCCAAAACCTTCCCAGCCGCCTCTGTCATATACCCTTTTCCCCAAGCATGGGGAGCCAATCCGTAACCGACCTCCGCCCGTTCCGATCCTTCTAGAACAACGAGCACGAGACCCACCCAGCGCCTGTCTTTCCTGCGGACGACGGAAAAATAGAACCGGCGCGGGGCAGGGATTTTCCACGCGCTGACGGCCGCGCGCACCCAACGGCGCGTGCGCTCCAGTGACCGCGGCAGGGAAAACGCCATGCTCCAAGCAACCTCTGGATGACGCTCCTGTTCGTGAATGGCGCGCAGATCCGATAGCCGCAAAGGCCGCAGGACCAGACGCGGTGTCGTAAGAATCACAGGTTCCATGAGTTTGGTGTTTGCCGTTTGGCGTTTGGCGTTTTAGTGTACCGCCCCATGGACTGGTGGTCGCTCATCAACCGGAACCTCGACGAGGTCCTCACCGAGGAGGATCTCAGGACCCTCCTCGAGTCGGGAGAGCCGCTCCGCCACTACATCGGATTCGAGATCTCCGGAAAGATCCATCTAGGCCAGGGCCTCGTGTGCATGGGAAAGGTGAAGGACCTCGTGGATGCCGGCGTCCAGTGCATGATCTTCCTGGCGGATTGGCATACCTGGGTGAACGACAAGCTTGGGGGGGATCGCGAACGGATCCGCAAGGTGGCGCTCGGTTACTTTAAGGAGGGGCTCGCCGCCTCGTTCCGGTGCCTGGGGGGGGATCCCGCGAAATTGAAGTTCGTCCTGGGAACAGATCTATACCACCACAACGACGAATATTGGTTGACGGTGCTGGACGTGGCGAAAAACACGAGTCTCGCGCGCATCCAGCGCTCCATCACGATCATGGGCCGCAAGGAGGGGGAGTCGATCGATTTTGCGAAACTGTTCTATCCAGCGATGCAGGTGGCGGACATCTTCATCCAGGGGGTGCAGATCGCGCATGCGGGGATCGACCAGCGCAAAGCGCACGTGATCGCACGCGACTGCGCCCTCCAACTCAAGCACAGACCGCTCACCAACAAGAAAGGCGAAAAAATAAAACCGGTGGCGATCCACCATCCCCTTCTGCTGGGGCTCGGAAAACCTCCCGTCTGGCCTGTGCCGGCCGAGAAAGAAAAGAAGCAGGAACTCTTCGCCTCGATGAAGATGAGCAAATCAATCGCCAGCTCCGCCATCTTCATCCACGACGCACCCGACGAGATCCGCGCCAAGCTCAAGAAGGCGTTCTGCCCCCCCGACGACGCGGCCTTCAACCCGGTCCTCGATTGGACGAAAAAGCTCCTCTTCCGAGACGAGGGATCAAGCCTCCGGATCGAGCGGACGGCGCAAAACGGCGGGACGGTAGCTTTTGCCGCCTACGCCGAGCTCGAAAAATCCTTCCTGGAAGGGAAGCTCCACCCGATGGACCTGAAGACCGGGGTCGCAGAGCGTCTGATCGAGATCCTCGCCCCCGCCCGCGAGGCGTTTGCGTCCGGCGAACGCGCCGCGATGCTTGCAGAACTCGAGACAATTCCAACAGAGTCCCGGCAATGACAGCCTCCGTTTGCGCTTGGGATTTGAGATTTGGGATTTGTTTGGGATTTTCCGCCTACGTTCACTTTGTTCGCTCCGGCGGATCCGCCGAAAGTCACGAAGTGACTGGAGGCGGAGGGATTTAGGGGCTTGGGATTTCAAGCGAACTTTTCATGAAGAAGCATTTGGGTCTTGCCCTGCGGATCACGGTGAGTGTCGGGCTTTTAGCCTTCGCCTTCAGCCGCGTCCCGCTGTGGGACAAAGTTCCTCTGCGCTCGGGAGCCGTCGTGGAGGGGCGGATGATCTCCATGGACGAGAACGAGATCCGCCTCGCGCCGTGCGGGGAAGCGATCATCCAAACGATCCCGGCCGACCAGATCGACGGGACGCTGGTGCGCGGCGTTATCCCCGTCTTCGGCAAGGTCCGGTGGGCCTGGGTCTGTATCCCCTTCCTCCTCATCGGAATCCTGAACGCCATCGTCGCGGTCCGCTGGAGGATGCTGGCCCAAACGGTCGGGATTTCCCTTTCCCTGCGCTCGGCTTATGAACTGGTCATGATCGGGCTGTTTCTCAGCATGCTCCCTTTGGGCGCCGCCGGTGGAGACATCGCCCGGGCCGTTTTCGTCGCCCAAGGAAAGTCGGACAAAACGAAGCCTGTCCTTTCCATCTTTGTCGACCGCGTCCTGGGGATCCTGGGGCTGGTGATCCTGATCTCGGGGGCGATCCTGCTGGCTTGGAAGGATCCGCGCTTCGAGGAAACGCACACCTGGGTCCTGGGGGTCGGCCTCCTGGGG
>SBBH01000112.1 GCA_005239795.1 Planctomycetales bacterium | reverse complement strand
TGTGGGCGGGGAAAACGGCGGCCGCCCCTTCGGGGGCGCTCGCCATCGGAGGAGGCGCCATGAAAGGGAAAGTCGCGGTGGGATTGATCGTGGCGGGGCTCGGCGGGACCGCATGGATGGGTTACCGCGCGGATCGGGCCGAGCGCCAACGCGAAGGAGCGCTCGCGGAAAATCGGAAGCTGGAGATCGCTCTTGCCGCGGCGCAGGCCCAGTCGGCCCGTCTGCAGGAAGAGAGGCAGGCCGCGGTCGCCGCCCGGCACAACGCCGAGGCGTTGCTGGCGGCCATTCCCGCACGGCCCGCTGGAAATCAAGAAAAACACCTACCCGGTTCCGATGCGGCCACGTCCAATCCGATTGTCAGGATGGTTTTTGCACTCCGCAAAATGCTCGAGATGCCCGAGGGACGAGAGGAACTCATGAAAAGCGAAACCCGCCGGGTCGCATCGTTGTACAGACCGATCTTGGAGGAATGGGGGTTTTCCAAAGAAATCCATGACGAAATCGTTCATCTGTTGGCGGATCAACAGATTTCATCCACACACCAGAGGTACCTGATGTTTGACGCGTCGATTCCCCCCGCGGAGATCCTTCGGCGCCAGGATGAATCTCTGGCTCGGATGCGTCTGGCGCTTTCTTCTTGGGTTTCGGATGAGCAGATCCGGCGTTTGGAGGAAGAATTAAGGCAAGCCGAGAGAATGACGCGCAAGACGACCGTTCCGAGTTTTCAGGGACTCGGGCTTGAGCCGTACCAGATGGAGTTAGTCCAAAAGGTGGTGGTGGAAGAGCAGGCGCACAGGATGGAGTCTCTCGACCTCGAGAAGCTTGGGGAAGTCAACCCTTGGCGACACTTAAGCGAGCCGGAAATTCTGAAGACGCGCGCGATGCTCAAAAGGTCCCTCAAGGAGCTGATGCTGGACCCGGAGATTGAACTGACGAATCGGATCCTCGATCGGGTCCGGCCGATCCTGACGCCGGATCAGTTCGAACAATACGAAAAATCTTGCCGAGAGCGCCTTAAAGGGAAAGAGATGGAGGTCAAGCTGTTCGAAGCGATGGGCCCGGATACTCTCTTCACAACGACAGAATCGGAAGTGAAGCTGGAATAGAAAATCCGCTCTGAACCGCGATCGTGTGTCACTCAATGAAAGCCCGGATCTTCGACACGGTCCGTCGAATACTGGCGTCGGTCGAGAAATTCAGCAGGCTCAGCAAGGGTTTCCAAGCGATTCCTCGCGATTCCGCACTGGCCGCAGGCCGGATCCCCGCCGGGGTGACGAAGAGATAGCGGATATCGAGGTGCAGATGCGCCGGCTCGTTTTTTCTGGCCGGGATCGCGTGCACATCCAGATCGAAAGGGCGCATCGCCCCATCCCCCCGTCTTCCTGTCCCCCCGTCGGTTGACAAGCAGGATTGTAATCCGGTGATCCCCGTTTCCTCTTGGGCCTCCCTGATGGCGACCGCGTAAGGATCCGTCTCCCCCGGCTCGCCGTGCCCGCCGGGCTGGAGCCATCGGTCGAGCCTGGCGTGGTGCACCAGGAGCAGGTTTTTTCCAGATGCGTCAAGGATGAAAGCGGATCCCGTGAGGTGTCCCGGCGCGTAGCGGCGCCGGTCGAAAACGTTTCCGCCGGAGTCCAGAAACGCGAGAATCGTCTCGCGCGAGGCCTCCTCCTCCGCGTCGGCCGGGGAGTGAGCCACGATCATCCGGCGCAGAGCCGCGGGGCTCACCGGACGGCGCCCGCCGGAAGCGCCCCTTGCCAACCGGCCGTGAGGAGCACGCGGAGTTCCTGGACAGTTTGGGCCCAGGCGGGATCTCCGGCGAGATTGGTGATCTCCCCGGGATCGTTCTCGTGGTCGTAAAGCTCGGCGGCCTTCTCTTTGCCAATCGTCCACTCCGTGTAGCGGTAGCGCGGGGTGCGCAGGCTGACCCCCCCGGCGCGGTTGATGGACGAGAAGGCCGCCTTCTTCCAGGGGCGTTCGGGATCGATCAGGAGGGGCGCGACGCTCGTTCCCTCAAGCGTGTTGACAGGGGGAAGTCCGCAGAGATCGATCAGGGTCGGAAAAAGATCCACAAGCTCCACGAGCGCCGTGGTCTGCGACCCACGCTTGACGCGCCCCGGGGCTCGGAGGATGAGGGGGACGCGGCAGGTCTCTTCGAACAAGCGCAGTTTTTGCCATTGTCCGTGTTCCCCCAGAAGGAAGCCGTGATCTCCGGCAAAAACAACAAGAGTGTGGTCGGCCCGGCCGGATTTTCCAAGCGCCTCGAGAATGCGTCCCACGCCGGCGTCGACATAGGAAATGCAGGCGTTATAGGCCGAGAGGAGTTCACGCCACTCTTGTTGGGTGAGGGCGCCGTGAATCTCGGGGTGCATGAGCGCCGGCGGGGGGATGTCGTCACAGTCTCCGGGAGGAAAAAAGGGAAGGATCGCCCGTTCGGGAGGATGCATCGCGAAATACCGTTCCGGGGCCGTGAAGGGAAGGTGCGGGAGCGAAAACCCCACGGCGAGAAAAAGAGGTTTTTCGCCGCGCGGGGCCGAAAGAACCCGCACCGCCTGTTCCGCTTTCATGCCGTCGAGGTCCTCGCGATCGCCCCGCCCCGAAGGGCCCCATTCCAGAAGTCCCTTTTTCTCGCCGGGTTTGCGAGAAGAAAAGTTGGCGGGGGTCTTGAGAGGCTTGCGCTCGGGGGGCCTGGGGAGATTTTCAGCGGGACGGATCCAGCGGTCCCACCGCTCCGGGACCTCGAACGTGTTGTGAAAAATTTTTCCGATTCCGACCGTTTCGTAGCCGGCCGCCCGGAACTGCTCGGGGAGCGTCGCGACTCCTTTCAGTTTTTCCCTCCAATCAATCTCATTGTTGAAAACCCCCGTCGTTTCGGGGCGCAGTCCTGTGAGAAAGGAGGTCCGGCTGGGGTTGCAGAGCGGTGTCTGGCAATAGGCCCGGTCAAACCGCATCCCGGAGGCCGCGAGCGCGTCGATGTGGGGCGTCTTCGCCGTGGGGTATCCGTAACAGCCCAGGTGCGTGTTGAGGTCGTCGGCGAGGATCAGAATGACATCCGGAGGGCGCTTCGGGGTGGCGAGCGCCGCCGTGCTCACGCAAAAAACCAAGGCGGCGATGCCACTTTTGAGCCGCATCCATTGAGTCTAAGGCGATTTTGTCCGCCGGAGGCGGACAAAATTCGGAGAGGGGGGGATTCGAACCCCCGGCACCCTTGCGAGTGCACGCGCTTTCCAAGCGCGCCCCTTAAGCCACTCGGACACCTCTCCTTGAAGAAAGGGCGCCGATTATACAGATCTGCACTCGAAGGCGCGAAGCGGCGCTTGTGCCGAGCGGATCTCTTTGGGATGATCGGCGCCTCGTCAGTTGTGTGAACTGACTTGGTGAATTTGAAGGGGGAGAGAGGTATGCGTTTTCGAGCACTGGCTGTTTGTTTCGTGGCCGCCGCGGCCCTGACTGCCGCTGAAGAAAAGCTCCTGCGCCTGACCCTGGCCGCCGGGAAAACCTGCCGCATCATCATCGAAGTGGAGCAGGAGGTTGTCCAGTCGATGGGGCCGCAGGCGATGACGGTGAACCAAACGATGCGGTTTGATTATTCCTTGAAAAGCGCGGCGGCCGATGCCGAGGGGAATATCCCCCTGGTGATGACCTATGACCGCGTGGCGATAAATCAGCGCACGCCCCAGGGGGAGCAGAAGTACGACTCGGCCGAGAAACGCACGCCCGGGGTTGCCTCCAGTTCAGAAAACGCTTTCGTCGGAGGCTTGTCGGGATTGGTCGGGGCGGGGTTCACGGCTGTGGTCTCCCCGCGCGGTGAGGTGCGCCGTGTGGAGGGGGTCGACGCCCTGCAGGCCAAGGCGCTCCAGGGGATTCCCGAAGGGCCGATGAAGCCGATGCAGACGGCCCAGATGCAGCAGATGCTGACGGAGGAGTCGATGATTCAGCAGATGGAGCAGATCTTGCCGGTCTTTCCGGAAAAAGCGGTCCAGGTGGGGGATCGATGGAATCAGAAGGGGGCGCTGAAGTTGGGACCCCTTGTGATGGATGTGGAGACCACTTACGAGGTTACCGCGATACGCTCTGATAGTGTTGATCTCAAGGTGAGTGGGACGATGTCAAGCTCGGAAAATGCCGAGGCGGCTTCGGAGATGTCGATTTCGGTCAAGAAGGGGACTCGGGAGGGGACGATGGTGGTCGATTCGGACGGTCTCATCACGGAGGGGGATGCGAAGATGGACATGGAGATAGAGATTCAAGTGCAGGGGATGGTAATGACGCAACAGGTCTCTTCGAAGGCCCTGGCGCGCCGGTTGCCGACGGAGGGGCCGGTCAAGGACAAGAAGAAATAGGCGGAGCGAATCGGGTCAGGAGGTCTTTGCTGCCGGCCTGCCGATCGACTTGGCGCGGATCTTCTCCTGCAGTTTCATGATCGCTTCCTGAAGGGCTTCGGGTCTCGGGGGGCACCCGGGGGTGTAGACATCGACCGGGATCACCTGGTCAATCCCTTTCAGGACCGAATAGCCGTGGTGCCAGTAGGGGCCGCCAGAGTTGGCGCAACTCCCCATCGAGATGACGTATTTGGGATCCGGCATCTGCTCATAGAGTCTTTTGACGCGCTCGGCCATCTTGAGGGTGACGGTCCCGGCGACGATCATGAGGTCCGATTGCCGGGGGCTGGCGCGTGGGATGAGGCCGAAGCGGTCCCAGTCGTAGCGGGAGGCGCCCGTCGCCATCATCTCGATCGCGCAGCAGGCCAGGCCGAACGTCATCGGCCAGAGCGACGACTCCCGCGACCAGTTCACGAAGTGATCGACCGTCGTCAGGACGACGTTGTCCTGCGGGATGTTATATTTGCGTTCGTCCAGGAGCCCCATACCCATGTATTGTATCGGCGCGTTCTTGGGATTTGCGCGAAAATATGAAGCCTCGGATCCAGCGCCTGGTTGTTTTCGTCCTGGGCGCGGCGTTGGGCGGGGGAGCGTTTTTTTGGTGGGTGTCCCGGCCGGCCGTGAACTCCCCGGCCGAGACCGCCACGCGCTGTGTCGTGGAACTGGTGCGCACGCACCATCCCGACGGGGCGGCTTTGGCTGAGAAGGAGATCCGCGCGGCGCTTTCCAAGGGCGTCGTCGTCCCAGGGGATCCAGACTCCGTTGTGCTGGCCGAGGAGACGCTCTGCCAGGTCGCTGCCGGGGAAAGCGCTTCGGGAGAGATCGGCATGGATGTAGAGAAGGCGGACGGCGGTCTTCTGGTTCTGGCAGTGCGGACAGTGTCTCCTGCCGCAGAGGCTGGCCTTCTGCCCGGTTCCCGCATCGTTTCGATCGACGGAAAGTCCGTTGCGGGGCTCCCGTTGGCGGCAGGCGCCTCGCACCTTTGTGGGGAGGTGGGAAGCGACCTGCGTGTGGCGTTTTGGAGTCCGGAGGGGATCTTTAACGAAAGGACGCTCCGCCGCGCGCCGCGACTTCCCGGGACGGCGAAAGCAGACCTCGTTGCGCCGGGGGTGATCCAACTGCGCATCGAGGGGTTTGAAGCGAAGGGGGAATCAGCGCTTCTTGAAGCAGTCCGCGGGATGTTGGCCGAGCCAAAAGGAATCATTTTGGATCTGCGCGACTGTTCGGGTGAATCGGTTGAGGCAGCGACCGAAGTCGCCGGGCTCTTCCTAGCGGACGGGACGTTTCTGGCGACATGTGTGGGACCCCGTTGGGGCCCGAAAGGAAAGGCGCTCACAACGCGGGGAGGCGGGGCGCTCTCCGGCGTGCCGCTCGTCTGCTTGGTCAACCGCCGGACCGCCAGGGCCGCAGAGATCTTGGCAGGCGGCCTGAGGGCATCTGGACGGGCGAAACTCGTCGGCGAGCGGACCTACGGCAAGCTGACCGTTCAGGATCGGTTTCCTTTTCCGGGCGGCCTCCTCATTCTCACGGTCGGGCGTTATCTGTTTCCAGGAGAAGAGTCCACCCCGGACGCTCTCCTGCCCGACCTTGCGATGAAGGAGAAAACGGATGAAGGGGCTTGGCTGGCGGCCGCACGGCAGCTTCTCGAAAAGAATGAAAAATAAGAACAGAAGCGCCCTCTGGAAGCCGTTCACACAGATGACGGACCTCGCGCGCGAGGAGCCGCTTGTGATCGCGCGCGGCGAGGGGCGCTGGCTCGTGACGGATCGCGGCCGCCGGCTCTACGACGGCGTCTCGTCCCTCTGGGCCAACGTCCACGGACATCGCATCCGCGAGATCGACCAGGCGATCCGCCGCCAGCTCTCGCAGATCGCCCACACGACGCTTTTGGGTCCCACGCACGAGCCCGCCGAGGTGCTGGCTCAAAAACTTGTCGCCCTCGCTCCCCGGGGGTTGACGCGCGTCTTCTACTCGGACAACGGCTCGACCGCCGTCGAGGTCGCCCTCAAAATGGCATTTCAGTACCACCGGCAAAAGCCGCGCCCGGAACCTGCCCGCACGCGATTTCTGGCGCTTACGCAAGGGTATGACGGCGACACGCTGGGAGCGGTCGGTGTCGGGGGGATCGCACTTTTTCATCAGGTCTACGGCCCCCTGATCCGGCGCCCTTTGCGCGCGCCGGCGCCGCACGCCTACCGATGCCCTCTGCGCCACCGCCATGATGGCCAAGGGTGTTGGCGGGGGTGCCTGGCGGTTCTCGAGAGGATCGTCGCGCGTCATCACCGCAAGATCGCGGCGTTTGTCTTCGAGCCCCTGGTGCAGGGAGCGGCCGGGATGGTGATGCACCCACCCCAATACCTTGCCGCAGCGGCGCGGCTTTGCCGCGCGCACGGAATCCTGCTCGTGGCAGACGAGGTGGCGACGGGATTCGGCCGGACCGGGACGATGTTCGCTTGTGAAGCGGCCGGCGTGGCCCCCGATTTTTTGTGTCTGGCCAAGGGGCTCACGGGAGGGTATCTGCCGCTCGCGGCGACCTTGACGACGGAGCCGGTCTACCGCGCGTTTCTCGGCCCCTACGGATCGTTTAAGGCCTTTTTTCATGGCCATACCTACAGTGGGAACCCCTTGGCTTGCGCGGCAGCGCTCGCGAATCTGGATCTGCTTTTAGAAAAACGGGTCGTGGAAGGTGTGGCACGCAAAACCCCGATGTTGGCCCGAGCGCTCTCATCACTCGCCCGGCATCCTCATGTGGGAGAGATCCGCCAGAAAGGGTTCATGGTCGGCATCGAGCTCGTGGCCGACCGGACGTCGAAAAAACCGTTTCCTCTTGAGGCCCGCACGGCCTATCGCGTCGGCCTGGCGTGCCGCGCGCGGGGGCTTCTTCTGCGGCCGCTCGGAGACGTGATCGTCCTCATGCCCCCTTTGACCGCGACGGCACGGGAGCTCGCCTGGATGACGGAGGTGGTGAAGGAGGCGATCGACGAGGTGACGGTTTCCCGTCCGATGCGGGAAGCACAAGTTTCTCAGGCTGACATCACAGGGGGCCGTTGAATCGGACTCGGGTCAGGCGCACAAGCCCCACCGGGTGGAGCGCAAAATTCGAGAGCGCCCGCGTCGAGGCCATCATCTGCGTCGTGTGCACGAGCGGGATCATGGGGCAATCGGCGTGGATGATTTCCTGGGATTCGCGGTAGAGTCGCGTGCGCTCTTCGAAGGCGTTTTCCCGGCGCGCGGCCAAGAGCCTCTCGTGGAGTGCTTCTCCCTGGTAGAAGGAAACGTTCGAGGCGGGGGGGCGCGTGTTTTCCTTGTCGAGAAGCACATAGAGGAAATTGTCAGGATCGCCGTTGTCGCCGGACCATCCCAACAGACACATCTGGTGCTCACCCTGTTGGACATGGGCCAGGTGCTCCGCCCAGTCGCGCAGGGTGACGGCACAGTCGAGGCCGACGTCCTTCAGGGCGGCGCGGATCGTGGTGGCAAGCTTGGCTGGTTCCGGCATGTAGGGGCGGGGATTCGAGAAGGCTGCGAGCTCCACGCGCATACCCGGCGCCACGCCGGCCTCGGCCAAAAGCCGCTGGGCCTCGGCCGGATTATGGGCGCGCGGGCGGAGGGCGTCGTTCGCTCCCCAGAGCGTGGGGGGCAGGGGGGTGGCCGCTGGCGCCGCCGTCCCGAGATAGAGGGTTTGGGCGATCCCCGCCAGGTCCAGGGCATGCGCGACGGCGCGGCGCGCACGCGCGTCGGCAAACGGCGGCTTGGCGTTGTTCAAGGCCAGATAGGCGACGTTCATCCCGGGAATTTCGTGGAGCACGAGTTTGGGATCCGCCTTGACCTTGGCGACATGCTGGGGGGAGAGGCCGTCGGCCAGGTGGATCTTTCCGTCGGCCAAGAGCAGATAGCGCGCGGTGTTGTCGGGAACGACTTGGATGACGAGGCGGTCGATCGCCGGGCGAGATCCCCAGTAGCGATCGTTGGCCGCCAGGACGATCTTGGCATCTCGCTCCCAGGCTGAAAAGACGAAGGGGCCGGTGCCAACCGGGTGCTGGGCGAAATTTTTTCCGTGCCGGGCAAAGGCGGCGGGGCTCACGATCCCGGCGGAAAACATGGCGAGGTTCGAGAGGAACGGCGCGTAGGGGGTTTTGAGGACGAATCGGACCGTCGAGGCGTCCGCCGCCTCGATGCGGTCGACTCCTGAGAACATGTCGTGCCAGTAGATGAAATCCCCCGTGTGCGCGGGATGAGCCGGATCCATCTGGCGCCGGAAGGAGAAGACGACCGCCTCGGCGTCGCAGGGGGTCCCGTCGTGGAAAACCACCCCTTCACGCAGGTGAAAGGTCCAGGTCAGGCCGTCGGGGCTCGTGTCCCACGAGGTTGCCAGGGCCGCCTCGACGTCGGTAGAACCGTCCTTGTACTGCACCAGCGTGTCGAAGATTTGAGCCGTGACCTTGGCCGACTCGCCGTCGGTGATGTCGGCTGGGTCGAGCTTGATCGAATCCTTGCCGCGGGCCCAGAGGAGCGTCCGGCCGCCGGTCGGGGCAGCGGAGGGGTTGTTCTGTCGAGATTTCCCAGGGGAGAGCCACCAGGCCACGAGCCCCAGGGCGAGGATCCCGATCAAGGTCCTTTTGGCTGTTTTCATCAAGAGGTCGAGCTTTCCTTCCAGAGGTTTTTCAGGATGAAGCCGACGTTGGCGGGACGCTCCGCCAGACGGCGCATGAAGTAAGGATACCACGCCTCCCCAAAGGGGACATAGATGCGAAGCGTGTACCCCTCGTCGATCAGCTGTTTTTGCAGGTCGCGGCGGATACCGTAGAGCATCTGGAACTCAAATGCTTCCAGCGGAATGTTGCGCGCGCGCACCAGAGCCTTGGCATGAGCGATCATGGCGGGGTCGTGTGTGGCCACGGCCGGACGCGTTCCGCGCGCCAGGGCCGGCGGCGCCAGCAACACATCGGCCAACTTCTTGTAGTTGGCGTCGACATCGCGTTTACCCGGAAAAGCGATCTCGGGCGGTTCCTTGTAGGCCCCCTTGCAAAGTCGGACCGCGTACCCTAGAGCGGCGAGATGTTCGATGTCGGCGGCCGACCGGTAGAGATACGCCTGGATCACGATTCCGATGTTTGAAAATTCCCGGCGTGCTTTTTCGAAGAGATCGATCGTCCGCTTGGTGTAAGCGGACCCTTCCATGTCGATCCGGACGAAATTGTCGAGTTCGCGCGCCGCGCTCAAAACCCGGCGGAGATTCGACAGGGCGAGTTCCTCGCCGAGGTCGAGTCCCATCCCTGTCAGCTTGACGGAGATGTTGCAGTCGAGCTTCTCCCGCGCGATCGCCTCGAGGATCCCGACGCTGATCTGGGTGTAATGGGCCGCCTCGTCGGGCGAGGCGACGTTCTCGCCGAGGTAGTCGAGCGTTGCCTTTTTCCTCTCCTGATTGAGGGTGCGCACGGCTGACAGGGCTTCCGCAAGGCTTTCCCCGGCGATGAAGCGGCGCGCGGCGCGCACCGACGGGGGGAATTTCGTCGCGGCGGCGCGGGCCCAGCCGTTCGTGGAGAGCTTGATGAAGGCAGCGCGTAGGAGGCCGTCGGCCGGCATGGAGGGGATAGTATAAAGGGCTAAGGAGAAAAACTCGGCGCTCGGGACTTTCTACTCGGAATTCCCCAGCCGCTGACGCCGGCGTACTCTTTTGCTACTCTGCTGCCGTATGAAGGCGCTCCGCATCCACGCGCATGGGGGGCCGGAGGTCCTGACGTGGGAGGACGCCCCCGATCCCGTGCCGGGTTCTGGAGAGGCGCTCATCCGAGTGCGTGCCTCTTCGATCAACCGCCTGGACACGTTCGTCCGGAAGGGGATGCCCGGCGTCAAAATTCCGTTTCCGCGGATCTTGGGAAGCGACGCCGCAGGGGTCGTGGAGGCGCTCGGCTCCGGCGGGGCGGCGGTTTCTGTCGGCGAGCGCGTCGTCGCCAATCCGGGATGGTCCTGCGGCCAGTGCGAAACCTGCGCCGAAGGAGCCGCCAGTCAATGTCTAGCCTGGCGGCTCTTGGGCGAGTCGTGCGATGGGGCGCAGGCGGAGCTCGCCGTCGTGCCGGCCGAGAGTCTTTTGGCGCTGCCCGAGACGGTCTCGTTTTCCCAGGCGGCCGCCTTTGCCCTGGTGGGGGTGACGGCTTGGTCAATGCTCATCGGCAAGGCGCGCCTGCGCCCGAGCGAGACGGTCTTGATCCACGGCATCGGCGCGGGCGTTGGGACGGCAGCGCTTCAGATCGCGAAGCTTTGTGGTGCGCGCGTGATCGTCACCTCGTCGAGCGATGACAAACTCTCGCGCGCGCAAAAACTCGGCGCGGATGCCGGGATCCATTACGCGCGCCAAGAG